>JBCCBL010000095.1:0-9642 GCA_039034055.1 Verrucomicrobiota bacterium
GCAACAGCCTCCAACAAGCACTTGGCGGGAGCACCCAGTTTCTCGATCCACATATCGGTGCGATTCGACACGAACCGGGTGACACGTTCCTCTTCTGCTCAGATGGCCTGATCGACGGCATCTGGAATCGACGACTCGAAGAATTAATCCGGGCAAGGGAGGGTCAATCCGTGGAAGACCTCGCTCCCCAGCTCGTCCGGTTCTCGGTAGAAGCATCCGGCAAAGACAACACAACCGCAATTATCGTCTCTATCAACTAAACTCGTTTCGACAGAATGGGTGGGATGGCCGACTTGTCCTGAAAAAAAGGTTGGCTCGTCTGATCAAACGCCATTCTTTGCTTCTCTTCCCAGATCCAGATTACGCTAAATGATCCAAAACTCTACACCCCCCCAATTTCAAGGAGTCTACACCGCTTTGGCCACGCCAATGTCGGACGGAGCCGTGGATTTTGAAAGTTTGGAAAAGCTCCTCGCTCATCAATTCGCCGGAGGCATTGATGGATTGGTCCCGGTAGGCACGACAGGGGAATCTCCCACGCTATCCACCGTTGATGAACATTTAGAAGTGATCCGCCAGACGGTCAAGATTGCCGATGGGCGAGTACCGGTCATGGCTGGAGTTGGCTCAAATAGCACCATTGAGGCGATCCATATGTCTCAAGAAGCGGAAAAAGCAGGAGCGGACGCCCTGCTCCATGTCACTCCATACTATAACAAACCGAACCAAGAGGGCTTGTTTCAGCACTTCAGCGCGATTGCCAAAGAGACTGAACTGCCAATCATCCTCTATTCCATTCCCGGTCGCTGCGTGATTGAAGTGGAAATCGACACTGCAGCACGGCTGTATGAGGCTCATCCCCATATCTGCGCAATCAAAGAGTCCGGAGGTGATCCACAACGCGTCAAAGACTTACGCACGAAACTGGGCCTCGACTATGTGATTCTTTCAGGGGATGACAGTCTCACCCTCCCCTTCATGGACGAGGGCGCCGATGGGGTGATCAGCGTGGCATCCAATATCATTGTCAAATTGATGGCAAACTTCATGAAAGCGATCCTAAGAGGAGACCGAGAGACTGCCACAAACCTCGATTCAGCTCTCCAACCATTCTTTGCAGCACTGTTCCTCGACCCCAATCCAGTGCCAATCAAACACCTATTGGCCCGTTCAGGTTTAATTAAAAGCTCAGAAGTGCGCTTGCCATTGACACCGCTCCGAAAAGAGTTCCTCGCTAGCTTAGAAACTTCCTACGAAGCTATCAAAGCGCTCTAATCAAGAATTTATCTCTCAATTACAACACACTCAATGAATCCAATCAATGTAATGATCAACGGCTCACGAGGCCGTATGGGACGCGCGATCGCAGACTGCGCGGAAGACACCGGCGTGCATATATCAGCGCAAATTGATGCGGGAGACGACGCCACTCAATTCATCGATTTCGTGGATGTAGTCATCGACTTCTCACATCACCTGGCCACGCTCCCGATTGCCCAGTTGGCCGCCGAACGTAGAAAACCCCTCATAATTGGGACCACCGGCCACTCCGAAATTGACCGGGAAAAAATCGCAAAACTCAGCGAAAATGTCCCGATGGTCTGGGCTGGCAATTTCTCAATCGGCGTAAATCTCCTGTTCTACCTCACTCGTAAGGCGGGTGAAATCCTCAACGAAGGCTACGATGCTGAGGTCTTAGAGTTGCATCATCGCCACAAAAAAGACTCTCCGAGCGGCACCGCGGAGCGCCTCATAGAGGTCCTTCGCGAAACCCGCGGACTTAGCAATGAACATGTCGTCCATGGACGTTCCGGAATCGTTGGGGCACGTCCCGAGAAGGAAATCGGGGTGCATGCAGTTCGCGGAGGCGACATTATTGGAGAACATACCGTTTATTTTGCTGGTGAAGGAGAGCGTGTCGAACTCACCCATCGCGCTTCAGATCGCCGCATTTTTGCCCAGGGTGCGATCCGGGCAGCGCAGTGGGCAGTCGGCAAGCCAAATGGCTTATATAATATGGAAGACGTCCTCGGCCTCCGCTAAGTGATCCATTTCATCCAAGGTGAACTGGTTGAAGCCAGCCCCCTTCAGGCTATAGTCCTGGCCAGCGGGATTGGCTATTCCGTCAATATCCCCGTGACCACGGCGGAAAAACTACCGGGAATTGGCAATCCTGTAAAACTCCATACGCATGCTGTCTACCGCGAAGACTCCCAATCCCTCTTTGGATTCCACTCCCCGTCAGACCGCGACTTTTTTGTATTGCTGGTAGAAAAAGTATCGGGGATCGGACCAAAGATCGCCCTCAACATGATGAGCCGCATGTCGCCCACGACCCTGCAGGAAGCGATCCGAGCAGGGGATGTAGGCCTCATCTCTAAATGTCCAGGCATTGGCAAAAAAACGGCGGAGAGGCTCGTCATTGAACTCAAGGATAAATTGGGAGCGATCCCCTCACGCCTCGATTCGATAAGCGGTCCGGGAGCCACTGATACGGCGACCTCGGGCACGCTCGACTCGACCCTGTCCGATGCCACCTCTGCTTTAATGGCTCTCGGCTACAAACTGGCCGATGCCGACAAATCAGTCCGCAAAGCAGCCGCGAAATTGGGTGAGGGTGCAAAAACCGAAGCTATTATCAGGACAGCACTCAACAGCTGACGTCAACCGATACTCCTGGCGGAGAATACCCGAAGCCAACTGGGCACCTATTCGCTCGCTATTGATTCGAATGAAAACGTCACGGGCTCGTTGGTTCCGAAAGCGGGTGCACTATCCGGTTGCGCGCCACTGAGTTGAAACCCAAAAGGATCTCCAAGCGGTGCCTGATACCCCTCATTTCGACCATCCTCAATTCCCAAGACTTGCTCTCGTTCCTCGCGCAACAATTTGATGTATGCCTGGGAAAACGTATCGCTCAATTCAGGATATGCGGAGGTCAGTGATTGCTGCGGAGCGCTCAATGCAGTCATCTCCTCTGAGGTGACTTGCGCCACACTGAAAGTTATAGAAAGCGGCTCGCCATCAAGCTCTCGAGATGGATTCACCAGGGTAACGTGCCGCACTGGACTAGTTACCTCATGTGTCATCAGCGGCCCATCGGATTCAGCAGTGATCGAGGGAGACTTCGACCCCTGAAAAACAAAAAGGCCAAACCCCAATAGGAATAATGCAGCGATTCCAGTGGTGAGCGCTCCCGCGCTGAAAGCTGTTTTAAACCCCGAAACGCAGGAGTGGCTGGTAGCTTCCCATCGCTGGCAAAAAAGATCCAAGCGCTTTTTGAATTCCGCTGCTTGTTCGGGGGAGTGCGCGGATAAGGTAGCGTGGTGGATTCTGCATGAATTTACAAATCGCTCTCGAAGCTGTGTTCTGGAAATGAGCGCATGGATCAAAGTGACCTCTTGGGACTCTGTCGTCTCGCCGTCCAAAAAAGCATGCAGAATATCGTCGATCTTCCCCATTCCCTCTTATTCACCGGAAAACGCGAACTCTTCGCCTAGTTTCATCTTGAGATTCTCCCGAGCGCGAGCAATGCGACTCTTCACAGTGCCGACGCTGATGTTCAAATGTTGGGCGATCTCATCGTAGGGCATGCCTTTGACATTTCTAAGGACTAAAATTTCGCGATGTTTTGGATTCAGAAACTCCATGCACTCAGAGACACGGTCGACCAGCTCCTGAGTCATCGTCAAGCCATCTGGGCCGTCAGTCTTACTCGGTAGAATGTCCTCGACGGTAGCAGTGGAATCCTCGGCAAGTGGTTGGCCAAGATATACGGATTGATCCCGTTTACGTCTCCACCAATACCAATATTTGTTATGGGCCAGGTTGGTAGCGATCTGATACAGCCACGTAGAGAATGAAGCCTCGCCTCGAAAATTCTCTAAACCACGGTGAGCCCGGACAAACGCATCTTGTGTCACCTCTTCAGCGTCTTCGCGGTTTTTCAACAATCCAAAAACACGAGCAAAAATCTTGTCGTGGTAGCGGACGACCATTTCGTCAAATGCTGCTGGGTCCCCACTTTTGAAGCGGTCCACCAGAATTTTGTCAGCAGATGCGTTGTTTGATGGAGTAGTCATAAATAAGCCTTTTTGGTTAGACGATCAAATGCCGGTTTTGTTTCAAATTTTATGAAAAAGCGTCGGTCGATTCTCATATTGTTTATACCAAGATACCCGGGAGACTCAAATTTGTCCCATGAATTTTTATTCATAATTCCGAAAGCTTGACAGATTCCTCTCTGGAGCGTTGTCTCATCGCTTTGCCAATCGGCTCGGGGTTGATAGCTCAATCGGTAGAGCAGTTGCCTTTTAAGCAATTGGTTCTGGGTTCGAGTCCCAGTCAACCCACCACTTTCTGCTGAAAGATTTTGAGATAAGCGGTCAAAATGACCCGCCGGTCGTCTTATCAGTCAATGGGATCATCTCTCCTTTCCGGAACAGGGTAACTTGACCCGTGCTTCCAGACACCACGATCGAGATACAGTCGCACGCTAGGGTGATCGCAGCGGCGGCGGCATGGCGCGATCCCAACCCACTCGGCAAGTCGTGAGCGTAGTCGGGCGCATGAATCAGGGAGCCCGCACTCTCAAGAACACCATCTCCACGCACCACGAAAGCGCCATCAATGGTCGAAAGCTCTTTGACCGTCTCATCCATAAAAGGATTCAAGACATTCCGATCTTCGTCCTTGTACCCAAAAAATGGATTCAAGACCAAAGGCTTCGTGAAGGGCAGAATAGACTGAGTCTCGCCCAGCACAAATAGGCAACCGACCGGGCGACCTTCGCGCCCCTCGACCGCTAGCTCTGTAGCGATTCCAATGATACGTTCGACCGTCTCGGGCCGCACGCTTGATGGCAATACTTTCGCATCGATTGATAATAAGTTTCTGAATTCCCGTTCGATATCAACCACGACCAGAGAGTCGAATTGGTTGCTTTGAGGAAGTCCGCCGACGCAGCACAATCGCCAGTCCGGCTGAAAAAGTCCCCGAGTGAGGCCAATGAGCACCGCACTGCGCAGCTGTGCTAAACGACTGGCTGAAAAAGAGCGGACCGGCAACATGGCGTCCACGTTCGCCTTCTGCAAACTCATATCAGACCCGCCGCCTTGGGTGATCAATACCGTCTTAAAGCCCGAAAATTTCCGAGAGATTTCAATGCCTCCGGCAAAAGTATCGCCAAACACGAGAATCGCCGAACACTTCGCGCCCTTCGCGATCATCTCAGCCTCTCGCAAAATCAAGCGATTAAATTTATTATCCCGATGGACAACCTTATGCCCCTTTCCACCCAAGGTTTCGCGCACGGTTGATCGGTATGAACCGATTTCGACAGAGCCGTTCAACCGCTCCATAACCTTCGGGTCCTGGAAAATGCGTGCTAGAGAAGCCAGGACACTCAGATAATTCCGTGCATTGGGATG
The DNA here is from genome assembly GCA_039034055.1 of Verrucomicrobiota bacterium. Lineage (GTDB taxonomy): Bacteria > Verrucomicrobiota > Verrucomicrobiia > Opitutales > JABSRG01 > JBCCBL01. Next base: position 5,430 of record JBCCBL010000095.1, read on the forward strand.
AGCTAGGAAGAGGAATAGATGGCGTATCTCAGAGTATTCGCGCTGCCCCCCATGTTCCAGTCCAGCAGGACAGCGACCAACTGCCAGGACATAGCGGCGCTTAAGAGGCACTCGAAAATGCGGCAGTGCCACTCCTTTTCCAAGGTAGGTTGTCATCGTGGCCTCGCGCTTCAAAAGACCATCTAACAACTCTTCCTTGCTCACGTCTTCATCCTCAAGCGAAACTGTATCCAGAAGTTCAGCAAGCGCTCCCTCCAGCGTCGAACTTGAGATATCTACGATACGTTTTTGGGAAATATAAGAGTCTAGTCGCATTAAATCGACGAATGCAGCAGTGAGTGGGTCGCGGTCTATTGAAATTCGTAAACGTTTCGGGTAAAACGAATAACGGGCTTTTTTAGATATACGGACGTGCCAGACAAAAAATCAAGGGATTATCATGAGAGAATTTTTACAATTGCGAAACGCTCTTACTATTTTCCACGCCCCTAGGTTTGAATTGGGCCAATGTGCTTAGATCGAATTCGATCCGACGCACATACGACAATCCTCTGCACACACGATACGGGAACACCTCAGATGTATTAGTAGACTGGATCCACGAGATATTTCTAAAGTTTTCAGTCGCCTCAGACTTTGGACCTCCAATGCTTAAACGCCTCTTAAAATGTCTTCAGTGAAATACGAGAAAATCAAATCAGCCCCGGACCGTTTTATCGCGAGGAGCGACTCGTCGCGACATTCTTTGAGATCAAGCCAACCCCTCTCAGCTGCCGCGTGAATTTGGCTGTATTCTCCGGATACCTGATAGGCGGTGACCGGCAGTTCGCTCGCGTCGCGCACCTCTCTTATAATGTCCAGATAGGCTCCTGCAGGTTTCACCATTACCATATCGGCCCCCTCCTCTTCATCCAAGGCTAGCTCGATCTGCGCTTCGCGTCGGTTCGCTGGGTCCATCTGATATGTTTTCTTGGAAAGTAAATGGGTGCCTGCCGCCTGAGCACTGCCAACCGCATCTCGAAACGGTCCGTAAAAAGCCGAAGCGTATTTTGCGGTGTAGCTCATAATACCGGAGGATTGGAAGCCTGCTTCATCCAAACTCAGTCGTATGGCTCGGACCCGCCCGTCCATCATATCGGAGGGCGCTACAAAATCCACCCCAGCTTTGGCGTGCAGGATAGCCATCTTCGACAAGATCGAAACGGTTTCGTCATTCGCCACATCATCCTTGTCCGGGGTCAAAACCCCGTCGTGACCATGATTTGTATAGGGGTCCAGAGCAACATCGGTGAAAATCTGAAGCTCGGGAATCGCTTCTTTAAGCGCACGCACTGCTCGTAGCACCAAGGTATTTTCGTTCAATGCTTCAGTGCCCTGCTCATCTTTAAGCGCTGGGTCAATTTTCGGAAAAAGGGCCACCCCCTGTAGTCCAAGATCCGCCAGTTCTCGGCAGAATCTTACGGTTCCCTCAATGCATCTACGAAACTGTCCAGGCATTGACGGAATCGCTTCCTGAAGGCCCCTGCCTTCGATTACAAATAGGGGTAAAACCAAGTCTTCAGCGGTGACCCGATACTCTCTCATCATCGAGCGAAGGGCTGCGTTTTTGCGCAACCGTCTCGGGCGACGCGACATCAAGTATGAGCTTTCGGGGAGTGCCATACCCCGGAGCCTTAGCAAGCGAGCCCTCGATTTAAAGACTAAAGCGTGTCTAAGCGCACGCTGCCGCCTAGGGTATAAGCTCGGACAACCGTCTTGCCACTGCCGAATGCGCCATTCGCATAGCTTCGTTTCTTCTCCCCATCGAAAGCCCAATGGTTGTCGATACTCACCGAACCCCCTTGAGTCTTGAGTTCTGCGCTCCCTCCTGCTGACTTGGCCAATTCGATGCGGATGCTCCCACCCATTGTATTCAAATCAAGGCGTTCCAACGAAGGATCCGGGCACTCCACGCTGATCGAACCTCCCGTAGTCTCCGCGACAATCTGACCACTCCCGCCCTCGATCGAAATACTACCACCAGAGGTCTGCGCATTTACCGTTCCGGTGACCCCATCTACGTCGATTGCCCCTCCCGAAGAAGCAATATCGAGATCCCCATCCACGGATTCGACATCAATGCGCCCACCCGATGTCTTCGCTTTGACATTCCCTACGATCCCTTCGAGTTCGATGCGGCCGCCACTGGTTTTCAAATCGCACATGCCTTGGATATTCTCGACCGAAATTTCACCTCCGCTGGTCTTCACCACCACATCCATTGCTTCGGGCACCTTCACTTCAATTTCGATGCCGGGGGCCTTATCTCCCCACACCCAAGACCATCCGCTATTCGACCCACCGTATTTCAGAGTGATCAAACACTGCTTGTTGCGAACCTGCGCATCATATTCGATCTTTGCACGTTCATCCGATACCTTTTCTAGGGATTCTGTCCTGTAGTCGATTTTCCAGGTGATATACACATCCTCACGATCTTCTCCGATGACGTTCACTTCGCTGCGATCCGCTCCGACACGGATGGATTCAATGTCCCCGCTGGGGAAGGACTTCGAGAAAGACTCTTCGACCGAGTCCTCGGCATGGAGCAAATTAAGACCAAACAAAAGGCCCAGAAACAAGGATAGGGATTTCAGTGACATATCTAGTGAAGCGCTCAATTCATCGGGAATTGTGCATGAGATCTTAAAATATCTCAGAAAACAAAACATTCCAAGGCATCTGGTTTAAGGATCGATTCATGACGGCGAAGCTATGGGAGGCAGGAAATGGAGAACAACAAAATAGGCAAATTTTCGACCTTAACACCCCTGGTCCACCTTGGCCTCTTATGTATATCGGTTCTATTCCTATTCCCATCCTTCAAAGCTTACGCTTTTCGCCCAAACATCACCGAAGGCAAGGGAGAAAAAATCCTTGAGAAACAACGGGATATGCATGCGGTTGACAGCGAAATCTCTGAACTCCGCCTAGCTTCAATCGACTCCCACGGAAACGTGATCGCACGCGAGTTCATCAGCGCCTTTGCAAATTCCGGTTTCCAGGTGAACGGCCTCATCTTTTTCACCGAACCGGAGACCATCCGAGGCACCATTTTCTTGGCCCAATATGCGGTAGAGCGCACGGACTCAACGGCTCCCAAAGCCTGGGTCTACCTTCCAGCCCTCGACACCGTGCGTGAGCTAGACGAAAACATGCCTGGACAAAATCAGTTTTTCGGCAGCGAGTTCACATGGGCAGATATCATGCTCGAATCCATGACCCCTCAGAAATCGAGATGGATCCGCTCTACCCGATTTCAAAATCGACCCGCAGAGCTGATCGAACTCACCCCGACCCTCGGACCTGAATACCTGCGGGAACGCCGAGAACTATACATCGACAGCCAGACTTTTCACACCCTGCGTGTCGATGTCTTCTCGCGATCATCGGACCTTACGAGGACCATGACCGCCTACGACTATGGATCACTAGACGTTGATGGCGTCTCTAAAAGACCCCATCGGCTGGTTGCGCAAAATATATCTTCCCTCGAAACGAGTGTTTTGACGCTCATCAAAGCTCGGCAAAACATCGAGATAGCTAGCGGCGTTTTTCACAAAAATGCGCTCCCAGAATTATCGAAATCTACCGACCCCTTTTGGACTTTGACAGAAGCTCAGACCGAAAATGAAAAATGAGCGTGATCGACAATCCTTCGAAGTCCGCTAGGTCATTCACTGGCCTGATTGCACTGCTTGCCCTGATATCGATCGCGATACCAGGGCTTTCGAAGCTCACCTGGGACTACCAAAGCCAATCACATCGCACAGATACCTGGATCCTCTTTGTTGAGTGTTTAACCAACAATCCTGGTGGATCAGGGGAGCCGATTGCTCACTTGGATCAATATTTGAGACATTTGTATGGTGAGAAACATGTCATTTCACCCCTCAATAATTACGACCACAGTCCAGGACGCTCAGACCCAAAACTCAGCCTGAGTGCTCTTGAGAAAACCGAATCTGAATCTCCACTCATGAGCGCCCTTTCTCTCACGAACTCAGAGAAAAACGCCTTTCGCATTTTAGTTTCCATAACCCCGCAAAGCGTACGAGAACCTTTCCCGGATGCGCTGACTCAGGAATTTAAGAACCTGTCCTGGATCGACCGATCACCCGGCGAAGAAGTCTGGGTTGCGCAGGCCCAGAAAGAGCAATTTTTTATAATCCCC
>JBCCBL010000096.1:0-9545 GCA_039034055.1 Verrucomicrobiota bacterium
CATGGTGTTACCGAAGTAGTTCTGAGGTGGTGTCGTAAGAGAGTCCACTGGAACCCTTATGGAGTATCAACCAACGATGAAAGTTCTGAGGTGGTGTCGTAAGAGAGTCCACTGGAACTTTGGGTCGAACCTCTCAAGCGCCTAAGGTTCTGAGGTGGTGTCGTAAGAGAGTCCACTGGAACCGATAGGTCCGATCCCTATCATCTCCAGTGACTTATGGATTTAAAGTAATTCCCAGAATTCGGTCTGGCGGGGCATTTCGGGTTTGATTTCTCCGACGATGACTTCCGATTTTGCCCACTGGCAGTCTGTTAAAAATATGATCTGAGCTTTCCCTTTAGCAGGGGCGATCTTCTTGATTTTTTTCACGGCGGTGCGTATCTTGGAGTGAGTGATGCATGGTTTAATGTAGACTGATTGTTGGAGCATACTGAAGCCCACATCCATTATATCACGCCGAAATTTGGTCGCAGCCTTGCGGTCTAATTCTTCGACGACAGGAAGATCGTAGATGACTAATAACCAACCCATTTTATATGATCCTTTCTCTATGTGTTCGAGTAGCGTGCCCATAAAATTATGCCGAAGGCAGCTCGCGTAGCGGGGTTCCTGATTTGATGCCCTTGCAAACGGCGAGAATGTGCTGGCGCACCCAATCGAAACGGGTGCGCGAATTTCCCTTCGGCCCCAATTTGGTTTCCATAAACTCGAGGAATTTCACGCGAAAATCTCTCATTTCGAGGACGCCGTCTTTCTGGTAATTATGCGCAACTGCGTATTCAGCCCAATGACGCAGGGGCTCCATCAAATCATACACAAAGGCGTGGCTGCCAGCCCGCGCGACATGCCTGATCCCAAAGAGAGGATTCAGCCCATGAATGATTGCCTCTCGATGTACGGCAGCCTGGATTACGCCGTATCCATAGTTGAGCGCGACGTTGATAGGATCGTCCGATGCAGGGTCCCGGCTGAGGTTTGAGGCTTGGAGCCTGTCGAAATACAGGTGCCAGTATTGTGCAGCAAGGGCGCCTTCTGGTGGGGTCTCTCTTCTTCTTGAAATGTGCAGGTGAAAAGTCTTTGGCGGTGAGATGTTGAGAGACTGCAAGACGTTCACCTGGCCAAGGGTCTTTGACCGCAGCAACTGCTTCCATAGGTTTTTTTGTTTCGCGTCACTCATGGTGTGCTGCGCGAAGAATAGGTTCTGATCCGTGACTCTTGGCTCTGGAGAAGACTGGGCCACTGGGCGATAGCGTCGGTCCAGATGCAAAACAATTCCATGCTGCTTTGAGAAAGCGGAGATCAAATCATGCTGAATACTCAAATTTCTACCCTGTAAGATAAGGTATTCGAGATCAGCAATCGGGGTGTGGCGGTCTTGAGAAAACATTGTCCGGGAGATCATTGGCACCGGATGTTCCCAACCTGAATCGTAGGGATGTTTCCACTTCGAAACGTAGATACAGTGGTCCCTTAGATGAATAATAGCGTTGTTCGCATGAATCGAGAGCGTTCGCATAGGGTCAATTTCTTCAAACTTTTATTAAATGGCGGGAGAGACTCCGCAGATAGGACCTAGTGTCAGCGCAATCCATTCCTAGAGATGCGGCTCTCGCGAGAATGACGGCACTTTGGATAAACCAAATTCGGAATATCGCTCGATGAGAGGCTTAAGCCAAGCTACAGATGCTGATAGGAAATTGACCGGCGCCTGAACATCACCCTTGATCCGTTGTAAAATTAGGTAGATGCTATTCAACCTATGGGAGAGAAACCGATCATACCGATCCCCGATCGGCTTCAGATTTTTCATGACCGTGACAAGTTGGTCATTCGCCGCAAGTGGTTTGGGCTCCAGGTGTTGTTTTTAATACCCTTCACGCTTTTTTGGAATGGGTTTTTGATCTTTTGGTTCTATAGGGCCTTTACCGACGGTCAGTCGACGATGGCGGCCTTCGGATCCATACATGGGCTTGTGGGCCTGGGGCTTATATATTTCCTGATATGTAATTTCGCGAATGCTACAGACATTTCGGTAGATCCGAATCATGTGGTGGTTAAGATCCATCCCTTCCCTTTTCCGGGTGGTAAAAAGATCAGAACGAGTGATATTACCCAATTGTACTGCGATAAGCGGATAACACGTCACAAAAACGGCACATCAGTCAGCTATACCGTGAAGATTATAGATCAGAGAGGGAAATACACAAAACTCGTTTCTGGCCTACGTGAGCCTGAGGAAGCTAAGTTCATTGAGAGTAAAATCGAATCGATTCTCGGCATCGAGAATCAGCCAGTCGCCGGCGAAATTTAACCAGTTCAGTCTTAACAATTCAATGGTTTCGATAAGCGTAAAATATGAAGGTGAGTTGCACTGCGAGGCAATTCATGGGCCCTCAAAGAATACCCTAAGCACCGATGCCCCGGTTGATAACAAAGGCCGTGGGGAGACTTTTTCGCCGACTGACCTAGTCGCGACAGGCCTGGCCACCTGTATGGCCACAATTATGGGGCAACAGGCGGATACGCTCGGTATTGATATTTCGGGAATGGAGATAGATGTGGATAAAATCATGTCTACGGAGCGCCCACGGCGTATCGTGGCACTGCCTGTTCGTATCCAAATGCCCATTGCGTATGATGAGAAAACGGCGAAGATGATGGAACGTGCCGCCCACACCTGCCCGGTCCACCATAGCATCCATCCGGATATCGAGGTGGCGGTGAGTTTTCAATGGGCCGAGGCCTAGTCGAGTGTCGACAATGCGGGTGAGCCACTATCATGCTGCGACTCCTGGTGAGGCATTGGAGCATGGTATTTTACCCTGGTTGAAGGAAACATCCTCTGCCTGGCTGGGCGAGAAAGCAGTGGTTGTTGTCCCTGCCGCCTATACTGGACACTGGATTAAGTATGAGGCGGCAAGACGTGGGATTGGCCTTATCGGTGTTGAATTTTTGACGCCAGGCCGCATTCGGAAAGCTTTGGACAAAGATCCCCGCAGCACATTTACCGAGAGCCCACGGTTGGATATTTCTGAGTTTTCCTTCCTGCACGCCCATGGCCTTGCGGAAGCGTATCCAGAATATCAAGATATAAACTCGATATTTGAAGCTTATTTGATCCTGGAGTCCGCGGAGTCGATCCTTGGAGATTTACCGCAAGGAGATCCATTTTTTGAATACATCAGAAAGATGCATGAGAGCATCGAATCGACCGGTTACCTCTCGGCAGCGGCAAGTGATCGGGCATTGCTTGCTGCCTGCTCGTCCTGGAGTGGGGATACCCCGATCTGGAAGGATGTATTGGTCTATGGATTTGGGCCGACAGATTTTTCGGTATATTCCGTCTTGAGATCCATTTCCGGGCTCTGCGATTCGCTCACATTTATTCAATGGGAGCCCTTTGATGCGCGATTTGGAGCGCTGTGGACTCAGAGTTGGGAGGCCTATCTGGGTCCGCTGGAGTCCTATGCGGATTCTGATTTCGAGGACCCTCCCCTCTTGGAGGCCTGTGAACTCTTGCTCGATCCATCGGCACCCGCGACTGAAGCTGCTTCGGAATGGATACAGGTCTGCGAGTTTGAGCATTCGCGGGCGGTCCTCACTTTTTTGATCGAGACCTTGGATCACATTTTTGAAGCCGTGTCGGAAGCCCGGGTAGCCCTACTCTACCAGCGAATGACGCCCGAGATTTCGTGGATTTTGCAGCGCTTGGATATGGCTGGTGTCGCGGTGTGTGTGCGATCAGGGCGTCCATGGGCGTCTCGGGAATTGCCGGAGTCCCTAGGGCTTTGGTTGAAGTTTCAAGCGTCTGCGAGTCTAGATGATTTTGCAGAATTTGTTCGCATGTGGCACCAAGAGGATGAGCTTGGGGGTAAGCATATGCAGGCGGTCTTGCGGGCGGCGGATCGGGCGTTTTCAGAACTTCAGATTACTGATTTTCATGTCATTGAAGAGTGGATACGCCGCATATCGATGGATCCCCAGGTCTCCGGATTTTTAGACCATTGGGGGTTGTTGACTCCTGAAGAGCGTCCGGGTCTCTATTTGGAAGATGTGATGACACACTTTGGCGACGAACCGCTGGAGGCGTTTTATCAGATTGCGGCAGATAAAATGGGGGCCTTTCAGCTAGAAGAGGAGTCTTGTTTGGAACGCCGGGTATTTTTTGAATGGTTGGGAGCGATTTACGAGGGAATGGCACTAGGATCTGAGCAGGATCGCGAGCGTCTTTACAGTCAAGTTCAGGCGGTTACTTTGAAAGAGGCATCGCGGGAGTCATGGACCCATGTGTGTGTATTGGACGCTTCACATAGTCATTGGAATAGCGAGCGGAGTGCAAGCCCATGGATTCCGGAGGCTCTGCTGAGTGAGTTGAGTCGTCGCTGTTTAGAGCCCGGTCCACAAGGCGATGGCGAATGGATTTTACGTGGAGGGTGTGTGCCTTATGTGCTTCCTGCGGAGGATCCATGGACCATCCGCTGCCTCCTCTATATGCTTTTCCGGCAGCGACTTGAGGGGGTTTTCATCCTGCATACTCCGAATGATCCGGTGGATTCGCGAACGAAGCGGAGCCTGGCTGAATGGGTCGATGTTTGGGTGAATAGACTGGGCTTGACTCAGCAGGTTTTCGAGTCGATGCAACAAGTTGCGTATCCGACTGATGGCGGGGAGCGCTATCCTATTGCTGGCTTAAATACGGCGGTTCAGGCTCGATACAATCTGGATAAGCCGTTTGGAGAATTTGATTTTTCCGCGCCAGACTGTCAGGAATTTCCAAGACAATTAGCGGTGAAGGATATTGAATATACGCTGCGTGATCCGGCGTCGCATTGGTATTTGAGTGTTTTGGGCCTCACACCACGGCAGCGGTTTCGCGATCGTTTGGTGAGGGCTTTGTCGGAGGGGTCGCGGCTCCATCGTTGGCTTCAGTGGAATTCCCGTGCCGATAGTGAAGATCCAAGCATGCCGCAGCCGGGATTCAATTCGATCCCGAGCCGCACGGATTGGGAGGCGCAAATTGCCAAACGAGCTGAAGCAGATTTAGGAGCGACTGAATGGGTTTATCAATCTTGCGGCCGGGTTTTACCGGATTGGTGGAAACATCAGTGGCGGATACAACGTTCTCAGGTCAATGATGTCTTGGATACTTTTTATCGACTCAGCGAGGATGCCGTCTCGGCGTTTTCGGGATTTGAAGTTGCGGTGCCCCCCGGTGTCCGGATGGGCATCGAATCGAAGCGTCCGGTGATTCTTTCGGGTCGAATGGATGTATTATTATCTTCGTTACAAGATGCCTTGGTGCCCGGACGTAATCAGGATTCTCAACGTAAGTTTTATATTTTGGATTTTAAATCCGGTAATCGGGCGGTGCCGACCTTGAAGCAATTGAGTCGAGGGGATAGTCTCCAGCTTCTGCTCTATGCGCGTGCGCTGTGGGAAATGGGTTCCCGAAATGTTGCGATCAGTATCATATCGAAGAATACGGCGAAGGCGAAGTGGTTGCAGATCGATTTTTCAGATGCTCAGTTGAGCCCGTTGATCGATGTTGTGATGCGTATGGTGCATACCCGAACCTTCGGGTGTCGCCCGAGCGTGTCTGATTCATTTAGTTTTCAGGAGACGCGTCCGGTTAGCTTCACAGCGCTACCCGAGGCGGTCATCGACGCCCGTTGGCACCTGACCCATCCTGAGTGGAAGGAGTTGGAAGGTTGAATAGCTCTCTTCAGGATCAGGCAGAGCGCGATGCGTTTATTCAGGATATCCGTGGTAGCTATTCGGTGATCGCGCCTGCCGGAGTGGGCAAGACCGAATCGATCATTCGGAGGATTGCTCAACTTGCTTTGTTGCCGAGGATTGACCCTGAATTCAGCCTCAGGCAGTTGGTGGTGGTCACCTACACGAAGGCTGCGGCCAGTGAGATGCAGGAGCGGACCCGGCGGCGTCTGCTGGAAGAGGGACATTCCCCAGAGATCATGGCGCAGTTCAACCAAGGATTTTTTGGGACCATTCATAGCTTTTGCGATGGCATCGCTCGAGAATGGGGTCCGCGTGTCGGACTGCGTAGCGACTTTGAAATAGAGACCGATGCGGAGGCGCTTTTTATTGAGTTTATGCGGTCTGAGAGCGACCTTACGCGCTTGATGCCCGATGCCTGGCGAGAGGCTTTGGTGCGCCTAGTGGATGTGTGGAAGGTGCTCGAGTGCCTGAAAAGTCCAGAGCCCTTGGAAAAGGTCCTCGCGAACGTCGATCCGGGGCCGCTGCCTGAGGTGGATTTGACTGCGGTGCTGCAGGCTGAGCTGAAACGAGGATCAGCGAAATTGGACCGTTACAAGGCTGGATTGCAGGGCTGGTTGGAGAAATGGTTGGCGGGGGCTGATTATACGGGTTTGCCGGAAGCGTATAAGCACGATCACATTGACGCGGCGTTTGGAGAGTCTCTTGGAGCGCTGTTTGAATGGGTCTCGCGGGCGGCCATATTTTGGCTGCGCCGTGTAGATGAAGCCTTCTTCGGCTATCGCTGCCGAGTCGGTCGGCTTTATTTTTCGGATACCGTTCGGGTTGTTAACAATTTGTTGAAAGATAAATTGGTCGCAGAAAAATTGTATTTAAAAAATTATAATATTATTCTTGATGAGGCTCAAGATACGGATCCGGCTCAATTCAAGATGTTGTTGGGATTGTGTGGTGTTTCGGGTTTCGATACGGGTGTATTGTCGGTCCGAGACGCCGAGGCGTTTTCTCGAGGTCGGTGGTGCATGGTGGGAGACTTTCAGCAGTCCATCTACAAGAGTCGAGCGGATGTCTCAATGTATCGAGATATTCATGATAGGCTAGAAAGCGAGGGGTTGATCAAGGGGTTGACCTTCTCAGTTACTTTTCGGTGTGACGAGGCGATTGTGTCCTGGGTGAATGGTGCCATTGAGCCGGTATTCGAAGCTGGAGGAGGGGTTGATTTTGTTCCGTTAGTTGCACGGCCGGAGGCAGGCGTGGGGCGTGTCGTCAAGATTGTGTTGGATTCGGAAGCAGTGGTGGAAGATGAGGTGGCCTCTGAAGCGGAAAAGATTGCACAAGTAATTGTAGCACAGGGGCTTGAAAGATTTGGTGTGAAGGATTGGAGTCAATGCGCCCTAATCTGCCCGAGGAAGGCCCAGTTGTCAGCCTTAGAGAAGGCTTTGGCAGGTAGAGGCCTGCGCGCGCAGAAGCTTTCCGATGCGCAGACCTATCAGTCGCTGCCTGAATTTGCCTGGCCGGTTGCCCTTTTGAAGGTTATGGCGGATCCAGAAAATGCGTTTGAAATTGCATCGGTGCTCCGGGAGGTTTTTGGGGTCAGTGATGAGTCAATCTATCGTTTTGTTCATGAAGCTCCAATGCTCGACGAGGGGTTGGCCGACACCGTATCGGTATTGCAAATACGAAAGCCTTCGCCGCTCGGTGGCGACGTGGCGGAGGTATTGAATTACTTACAGCGGCAAAGGGTGGATTTTTTGCGGAAAGCTCATGTCTCTGCAGTCGATGGGCTTTTTGAATCAGTAGATCTTCGCGAACGTCTGAAAGTGGTCCTCCGTGGCGAACGTGAGGATAAGATCGAGCCTGCGGTGGAGCGGATTCTTTTGGAGGCGTTTTCGTTGTATGAGAAATATGGATCTTGGGGGCGCGTGGTTGAGTCCTTGGAGAAGTCTTTTTTACAACAAGTCGTCAAAACGGATGAGCCGAGGATTGGGCATTTACAGCTCTTGACTTGTCATAAGAGTAAAGGGTTGCAGTGGGACGTGGTGATGGTGCCATTTATGTGGAAAGGGATTTCGAAGCCACAGGAGAGCTATCCGTCTTTGGTGGGAATTCAGCAACCGGCACAGGTGGGTTTTGTGGCAACTGCCTCAGATCCTGGGAAGTCAATCATTCAAAAGCGGGATATGGAGGCTGTCGATGAGTTGCGGCGGCTCTTGTATGTGGCGGTTACGCGCGCCAAGCATTCATTGGTTCTCGTTGATGATTCTGCCCTGTTCGGGGGAAGGCAACGGGGCCTGGCGAGTTTTGGGAAGTTGCTTGGGGTTGGTGATGGGGATCCTTTTGAGAATCTCGATGAATTGAGTGATGGGGCGACGCCTTCAGGTGTTGATGAAGCGGTGAGGAATCCTGCCGATCTGAAGGACTCGGAGGAGGAGGTTGTTGCGCAGATTAAGTTTCGGCAGAGGCCTTTCTGGAAGCGGATACTGCCGAGTAGCCTTGGCCATGGGGAGGATTTTGAGAGTCGCGAGGCGGTGAGTGAAGCCATTCAGTTATCGGAGACGGGAGGGCGGTCTCGGTCGCACTCCAGTGCTCGGGGAGCCGAGTATGGAACTTGGTGGCATGATTGTATGGAAGCGCTTTGGGCGGGGCGTACCGGGAGTTTCCCGGAGCTTGGAGAGCTTCCTGCATCGAGTGTCTGGAAACGTTGTCCAGACGTCGAACGGGCGACCAATGAGTTTACTAAACTTTTGGAAAACAGAAGTTTACGAAATTATATTGGGCCGTCGGTTCGGGTCCTGTGCGAGGTCCCTTTTTTTTGGAAAGATCCTGATTCAGAGCATGTTTATGATGGCTATGTTGATTGTGTTCTCAGGGATACTGAGTCGGGAGATTGGATTTTGATAGATTGGAAGACAGACTCTCTGAGCGATGACGGTGGGCTGGAGGCGCTTTTGGCGAAGTATGCAGCGCAATTGAGTGTATATCGAAAAGCTCTCGGCGCGATTTGGGGTATTGAAGGTCAGGCTTTTCTTTTTAGCACGCGACTGGGGGATTGGATCGAAGTCGAATGCGCGGAATGAGATGCGTCTCGGGGACTCCGTACACGAGCATTCCCGGTAGAAGCGGCCTCTCAATTCGCTTCTACCGGGAACTCGCGCACTCTCAAAAATGTTATGACCCGTATTCCATCGCTGGTGGCAGTGGAAGGGAACGTCCGCTTCTGATACGGAGGTCGTTGTTGCCAAAAGATGAGGCGGCGGGGGCCGGTTCGATCGATTCAACTTTAGCGGCCGGTGCGATGTCTTGAGCCGCATGCTCCTCAAGTTCTGAGCTACAACCAACAAATCCTATCGTAAGGGATCCGAACAAGATTGCTGCCAGCGAGCGGAAGGCGGAAAGGCTTTTGGATGTTTCAAATTCTTTCCTTAATTGGACCTCCTGAAAACGCTGTGCCTCCAATTCGGTCAAATTAATGACACGGGCTTGATCGGAGACACGGAAGCGGTAGGAGTTTGGGAAGGTGCGTATGGCACTGTTCTCCCAGTAAATTTCGCTCTGGTAGATTTTAGATTTATCGCAACGGTGGTTCATGGCAGGTGACTTGGCAGTTAAGGTTTTGGTGATGGGAGCATAATATCCCATTTCAGCCGTCGGCCCCATCGGTTGGACTGCGTAATTGACTGCGTAAAATTTCGTAGATTCTCCCTCGCGGTTGCGTATGCCTGTTTTTGCTCTGATTTCGGCGTGTAAGCCTGCGGGTTTCGGATGGTCTCGATTCTGGTCGAGCCGGAATTCATGAACCCGTGCGATTCGCC
>JBCCBL010000097.1:0-9511 GCA_039034055.1 Verrucomicrobiota bacterium
CCAAACCAAGACCAGGCGGTAATCACATTTCCAAAGATGCAAAGAATCATAATGCCGCGCGGCTTTGCCAAACCTCCCCAGCGCACGTGCAGGATGATGGCACACCAGAGCACGATCAAAAGCGCCCCATTTTCCTTGGGATCCCAGCCCCAGAAGCGTCCCCAACTTTGGTCGGCCCAAATGCCGCCGAGGATCGTCCCGACCAGGCTGAACAGGGCGGCAAAGCAGGTGATCCCGTAAACCATTGCGTTCACTCCGTTCGCAGACTTGGCGTCGAAATCCCGTGAGAAAATTCCTTTGATGAGGAAAAATATCCCGATAAAGCCGGCGACAAAAGTGGCAGAGTATCCAAGCGTTATGACAATCACGTGGGTGGCCAGCCAGAAGTTGGAGTCGAGCACTGCGCGCATCATTTCGAGGGTATCTCCGGACATCGCAAGGTTGTGGGCGACGATCAGCGTGATCCAGCCGATGAGTGATGCGGCGGCGATTCCGATCCCGTTTCGCCAAAAACGCTCGAAAATGATACAGAGGAGGGTAGACCCCCAACCGACAAAGATCGCCGACGAGTATAAATTGGTAACCGGTGGACGTCCGTGGATATACATGCGGATTAGGATTCCCATCGTATGCACGGTCAGCGCAATGATTGAGATCCAGAACGCTGATTTCCAAAGTGGGGTGCCGTCACGCATCAGCCATGACATTAGGGTCAATACAAAGACGGTGACATACAGAGCGATAGAGAGGACGAAAGGTGCCGCATGGTTGAACCAGTATTCGACGTTTACATGAGTGATTTCATCGGGATAAGCCACTTCGAATTCGCGTTGCATATTTTCTACCACGAGATTGAACGCTTCGCTGTCCCCCTTGCGGAAACTCTCCGTGAGTGATCCATACTCCATGACATACGGATGCATGGATTCACCCTCGGTTACTGCGAGGAGAGCCTCACCTATATTTTTCCAATCTACCTCATTGAGTGTCTCGAGATCGGTCGGGATGATACGAATCATCGCCGTCTCAGCGAGCTGCTGATAGCGTCTCGCAATCATGCCAAACTGGTCGATGAGGTCTTGGTCAAATTCTTGGTTGGAATTTTTCTTCACAATCTCCTGGGCGACCGTTGGCAATACCTGGAAGTAGGCCGAATATTCTTCAGTCACCGTGTCGAGGAACATTCCCTGATTGAGGGAGCGTGAGAGGGCATCATAGCGGTTGAGCGAAACCCAGAGTTTCATCAGTTGCTCATCGATCGGATCCAACGTTTCGGCGTCGCGATCAATCCGGCTTATTCGCTGTTGAAGTTCTTCAAAATACGGTTCGAGTTCGGTGAATGAGTAATAGCGTTTGCTTACGTCCTTCAACCCGACGAGGCCCAAGTCATCTGGAAATTCGATTTTGAATACACGAAGGGTGTCTGCGTATTCGGGTTTCATGGTGAGGTTCAGGAGCCACTCAGTCGCGGACATTTCGGTGCCCATTGGCTGATCTGGAATCATCACCTTTTCAGATTTTGTAAGAGACTTTTCGGAGTTCCCCAAACTGCTCTGTTTGGATAGCAACATAAGGTTGTTACGGGCCGCTGAATCCAAAGGTTGGATACGACCACTCAACTGCACAGGCAGTTTGCCAAAAGTATCGAGATCGAATTCGGAATCGCTCTGTTGTGGCATCAGTGCTCTGAGCACATACAGGCCGAAAATCGCTGTGAGAATGATGGGTATCCATTTTTTCATGCTGCCGCCTCTCTGCTCGTGCGTTTATTGAGAAATTTAAATAGGTGAGACATGAACTGCCAAGTCATCCCAAACCCCATGAGGGCTACACTGATGTAAGGTAAGAGCCAACCTGGGTTTTTGACAACCTGGAGGACCGTGTTGGTCTCGGTCTCTTCGTCGAAGCTGGCCTGGAAAAAGGTAAATCCGCCGTAGCGCAGTGGGTGATTCATGTAAATGAGAGCTTTGCGTTCTACATTATTTCCGGGATCTTTGATCACAACCTCACTTGAAAAATTCTTTGGGATCTCAGTCCCAGGGTATCGATCAAAGCGAAAATCGATGAGTTCCAAAGAAAAGGGGAAATGATTGGTCATCAATCGGAGGTCGAGGCTCCAAGTCTCCCCATTGATGTCGAGAGTTTGGATGGGATAGTGTCCGGCCAATACGTGTGCGACGAGCCAAGTCCCCAAATCCTCTTCGGATTCACTATCGGTGAGCCTTATAAATGCCGCAGGTTTATTTATATTTTCCATCGAATAGACGGGTCGTGCCGGTAAGACGACAATGTCGGAGGGGCGATTGTTGACCTTTCCGAGTCCAATTGTAGCCAGGCTGATGGGAGGGCTTGTATCGGCTCCTCGGATACGGATCGCAGAGTTTTCGTAAAATCGTACAATTTCGACATCAAAGGGTAGATCGCCGTGGGAAAATTGGTCTCCATTCTTCAAGTGCTCGGTGTCGATGGTAACCACTTTTTGTTTTCCGTTTTCTAGATCTTTGATGAATGCTAGTTCGCTCTCTCGGGCGTTGATCCCGTCATTACTCGCCTCTCCCTCGGGGATAGTCATCATCACCTCTACCGAAAGGATATCGGTGAACAATTCGCTGAATAACAGAAGTATGAGGCCGACGTGAACGAGCTGGATTCCGAATTTCTGCAGGGTGAATTTGAAGCGGTGGATGTGCGCGGCGACTAGATTTATGAGTAGGAGGCCTCCGACTAGATAGCCGCCGGGCATCGGAAGAGCGAACGATCCAAGATAGTCCTGCCATGGGAAGGTGTCAGGCCAATACCATACCACAAAAAAGCTTTCGAAATACTTCTTTTGGGTCAGGTGGATTCCCGTTTCGACCTGATCAAGGGTGCCAAAGAAAACCAGGACCACGCTGAAGCACAGCAGGATCACAGTGAGCTTCAAGGATACCAAGAATTGTATAATCGCTTTCATCGAATCAGA
Source organism: Verrucomicrobiota bacterium (assembly GCA_039034055.1). GTDB lineage: Bacteria > Verrucomicrobiota > Verrucomicrobiia > Opitutales > JABSRG01 > JBCCBL01. The sequence goes on from JBCCBL010000097.1 coordinate 2,963, forward strand.
AAGTTACCGTTTCCAGGAAATCTGCGAAAGCCTGGCGATGCTCTTCCAGAGTGCCAGCAAGTCCAGTGGCTTTGAAAAACCAGGTGTCCTGGGCTCGGGGCACGATAGCGCCCATGATCGAAGTAGTGTCCCCCTGCAGCCAGACTATGTGAGAGTCGTATCCTCCGACATTTTTGGAGATCGACTGCGCGCGAAGGCTTCCCTCGTCAAGAGCCGGTAGACCGATCTGGCCGCGCCATCGGTTGATATTTGCGGCGAGTCCTCCGACATCTCCCGGAAATGCGGTGATCGACAATTCTGCCTGCCCTGCTGTGCCCGAGAAGAGGTAGGTGCCCTTGCGCATGGCCCGGGCGGGTCCTGCAGTCCATGAGCTGGGTGCTCGCCATGTTGCCTCACCGATTCCGGCGACCTGCGCTTCCATGCCGGGCAGGGGAGCCATTGTCGAATTTGCGGCCACCGGTGGGATGGCCGGGCTTGTTGCGGGGGGTTGCGGAGCGCTCACAACAGGAGTCGTTGGCTCACTCGGGCCGGTATCGTGGACGAGGGACTTCAAAAATGCTTCGAATTGGGTCCCTGCGCCTTCGACCGCTTCCGGGGTACCCTCCAACTTGAAAAACCACGCGGTTCCATCAAGTCGAGTCACCGCGATGTCAAAGGCATTGCTATCGGATGCCATGAAATAACGATCGACCTGTAACCTAGGGTTGTGCACTGCACGCCTGAACGAATCGATCTGGTTGGGACTGAAAGGAATGCCGAGTTGACCGGCCCAGCGGGTGAGATTGGCGGTGTCACTGCCTCCACCGGAGAATCTTGAAATGGACAATATCGCCTGGCTTGGGGCGATGAAGCGTGCCATGACTAAGCGGGGTGCCGGTGTCGCTTGCCAGTCAGGTGGGATCTGCCAACGCAAATCGGTTGCATCGGCGACAGGCTCTCGGTTTGCCACGGTGGTTTGGCTTTGTACCAGTTGATTCGCACTGTTTTTGATGGGCTTGTCGACCACTTCGACTTTCACATCTGAACGACAGCCGGTGGAGAGCGCGAGTGCAGCCAACAATGAAATTAGGACGCCATTTTGCAGAAAATGCGATGATGAGTGCATATACTTTGTTGATCGCCGGAGTCAGTTAGGGTTCAGAGGTACTCCGGTCTTGATAAGACAGTGCCGTAAACATCGCTAAGGCGTGCTGAAGGTCAAGTGCATCTGGTGGGGTTTCGGTCCGATTTTCAGCCGATTAAAAGCAATTATACAGCGAAGTCAGGGAATTAATACCGGGATCTGCATACAAAAAAGCCGAGCACCGAAAAATCAGATCGGGCTCGGCTTACGAAAACAAGCTCTGGAGACTCTATGCTTCGGCGAGGTTGGCCTCTACGATGTTTTCCGCAAATGCGGCGTAAACCGCCTCGAATTGCTTCGCCATGGTGTCTGGGAAAAGATGGAAATTCCCAGCGGCCAGGGCTTTCACAATGCCTTCTGAAACAACCGAAGGGGGCTCCGCGATGTCCTCAATACCCGCATCTTTGGCCATGTCTGTCCCGATGGGACCTGGATGGACACTCAGAACGTGGGTGCCTTGCTGAGCGAGTTTTTCGCGCAGGCCTTGGGTGATCGAGTAGGATGCGGCTTTCGATGCCGAGTAAGTAGCGAAATCAGAGAAATTCTTCAGCGAAGCTACCGAGTTTAGCTGGACCAAAACGCCGCCGCCATTGGCCTTGAGGACCGGGGCAAACGCTTGGGCTACATAGATTAGACCGAAAACATTCACATCCAATTCATCTTTCAGGGTATCGATAGCGCTCGGCATGAGCGGGTCAGCAGCTTTCAGGATGCCGGCATTGTTGACAACAATGTCAACGTCTGTTGCTACATCGGCTGCGCGTTCTATGCTATCGGGCTTCGAAAGGTCTACTTCGATGGCGGTGACGCGATCTCCGTACTTTTCAAGCAAGGGTTGAGCTGAACTCAGGTCGCGTACGGCGGCGTAGACTTTTTGAGCGCCGTTCTCGAGGAAGGTCTCGACGATAGCTTTGCCGATGCCGCGATTGGCTCCAGTAACGAGGGCGGTTTTACCTAGAATGCTAATGTTCTGTGTCATATATCAGGTTAGATACCTAATTCCAAAAAGGATTCCGTGGATTGAAGAGAAAAGAACATTTTTCCGCAAACTCCTCGAAACAAGCCTACAGCTCGGCGATATAGTTAATCGCCGTCGCAATCGCCTCACCGGCCGGACCGGGTGCGCCAATCGCCTCCAAGGTATCCTCGCGCACGGCGAAGGCCTGAAACTGCGGAGTGCCTTGCTCCAAGCTCGTAATCCATGGGGATTTCTCAATCGTTTGTGGTGCGATTGCTGGCCAAGGATATGGATGCTGGCGCAGATAATCCGCACGAGCCCGTGTCGAATGATCGAGGGAGTAGGTGATGAACTCCATCTCGGGAACTTCGCGGTTGAAGGCTTCTTGCGATGCCGCCAGATGCGCTCCGATTTGCTTGCAAGGCGCACACCAAGAAGCTCCATAGAAATAGACGACCACGCGCGTGCCTGGATCGAGTTTGGTCGGCTTAAGGCTGAACTTATTGGCGATAACGAGATCCTTCGAAAGATCCGGGCGCGGGAGGATCGTCCCGACTTCAAATGCGCTTAAAGGCCACGCAAGCGACAAGTAAAGTAATGGAAATAAAATACGCATGGTCGCGAAAATCAAAAATCCAGCCTTGCTCCAAAGGTGTAGGTGCGTGGGTAGCGAGGTCCATAGACGTAATCGGAATCGCGCTCGGCACCCCGCTCCAGATCTTCCTGATACTCATCGAGAATGTTGTTAACTCCCGCACGCAGGGTGAGGACCATCGCCCCTCTCAAGGACCATGACTTACTCAAGCCGAGATCGATCACCGTAAACTCTGGAGACTCATTGATACTCTCCGTGGTATTGCGCGCGACCTCCATACTCCCCGTCCACTTCAGAGCAAAGTATGCATCAAAGAGGTCATCATTGTCGTAATTAACCTGAAAGAGCCCAGACCAATCGGGAGTCTTGTTGTAACGGCGCGAGCTGACACCATCGAAAATCTCCTGGGCTTCATCATAGCGCGTCTTGCTGTAGGCGAGTCCAGAAGTGATATTCCAATGGTCGTTCACTTGATAATTAATATCCCACTCGAAACCGCGTACCGTAGTGCCATCAGTATTACTGCGCTCTACCTTGATTCGGCCGTTCTCTATGGTCGGATTCTCGCCTGGCTCCTCGATGAAGAATGAATCCTCAAGCTCAGTAAAATATATTTGGAATCCGGTCAAAAATTGACCGTTTAGAGACTTTGGACGGTAGTCAAATCCAAGCGCAATCGTCGAAGAACGCTCCTCTTGCAAGTCTTCCACATTTACAGTGTCTACGGGTTGGCCTCCAAGATTATCGACGTGGGTATCTTCGCTGAAAACTCGCGGAGCGAGGAAGCCTGTCGAGACATTCGCTCGCAGCGTCAGCTCATCACTTGCCAGAAGCCGAGCCGCGATACGAGGCGACCAAACCGCGCTATCCAAAGTGTTTGTGTCATCAACACGAAGACCCGGGACGATTTCGAGCTTTGGGCTCAATTGCCATTCATCCTGGATGTAAATTCCAAAATTCTCGAAATCATCCTCCTGCAAAACATTTATGAGCTGCCCGGCCACGTTTACGTTGTTATCTGTTAAGTCCTCGCGTTCGTATTGAATCCCGAATACAAGACGGTGTCGGCCCATATTTGCCACTTTGCCCAAGTCGTAATTGAATTGCAAATCGACAAACAGACTGTCGCTGCTTAGGTCGCCAAACTGGTTGAAAGAGCCTCCGCCACTCCCATCAAGTTGATCTCCGAAAAGCGCAAATGCCTTGGCAGCATCGGAACCTGCTGGGGCATCAGCATCTCCACGGACGCCGTTGAATGTCTGAGTGCTTGGATCGATATTTGGATCATCAGCTTCAATAAACTCACTACCCGTTCCTCCATAAAAACTATCCCGACTCAGCGACACGCCCGAGACCGCGAAACTCATGCTGAAGTCGTCACTCATCTCGTGATCCCAGCGCAAGGTCGCCCAATGGTATTCGGTATCCAGATACTCCGAAATCTGAGCGAATTGATTGGGAATATCGAGCCGATCGCCTCCGCGCCGTTCCTCACCGATGTATTGATAATTAAAACGCAAGCGACTGTGTTCATGCGGAGTCCACCACAGGTAAGTGCCCACCGTTTGGTTATCGCGCTCGACCAGCTCGGTGAAGCCATCATCGTTGGCATCATAAGATGCTTGGTCGCTGTAAAGGCCGTAGAGAGAACCCTTGAGCGTATTATCCGAGTTTACAAAATAGGAGGCAAGTTGTCCCTGGTAAGTCCCGCTCCCATCGATGTCGCGGTAGGTCGTTTCGAGGTGAGAGTGCGAATCAAAGGGCTCCTCAGGGATGAGGTTGATCACCCCCGTCACTGCGCCCGGCCCGTAGAGTGCGGAGCCGCCCCCTTTGACGATCTCGATACGGTCGACAAAAACGGTCGGAACCTGGTCGATGCCATAGACCGAAGCGACCCCGGTGAACAGCGGAAGCCCATCGATCAGGATTTGGTTGTAATTCCCGGGAAGCCCCAATAGCTGGATCTCTGCGGTGCCGCAGTTTTGACAGTTTGCCTCGGTGCGGGCACCGTTCAGAAGCTCCAAGGCCTGGCCCAATTCAAAGACGGCAGCCGATTGAAACGCTTCTTTACCCAGCAGGTTGGTCTTGATAGGGACTTCCGTAATCAGGCGTTCTGAGCGCGTTCCCGTAGTGACCACCGAAACTGCTTCAAGATCTTGAATCATCGGCTGATCTTCAATCTGTGCTAACACCTCGCAGAGGGCCAATAGACTGACACTGAATTTTTTGAGTTTTGTTAAAATCATCTTTGAATCAAAATAAAATGAATTTTGATTATTCAAAATTGCAAGAAGAAAATGCATTTCTTTATATCTCGATCCACCTTTAGCTAGCTGTCCTGTGTGAGAATTGCGCCTTAAGCAGAACACCCTCGAACCGGCACTCAATTCGCTACCGGGCGGACATCCCAGTGCTGGGAATCCTTCTCTCACCGGGCTTTACGCCGATACCTGATGACTACTCATACTCGAACTTTCCGTAGACTACGACTCTCATACAAAAGGCTCCTCGCGGGCTTCAACCTGCTCTTAACCATTGGGGTATCGATGAGCGCTCGCGCGAATCCATTACCTTCCGAGGCCTCTGACGTTTCATTGGACGAACCGTCCGTCGAGGTCGAGGAGCGGGAACGTAGTTTGGATTATCCAATTCGTTACGTGTTGGCCTATCAGGCCTTCGGACTCTTCTATCTCAATGCGCTGGACCGCGATATTACAAACTTTGACACATTCAGCTGGGACACCTTCACGGAGGGATTTTCACGAGGTCCGGAGGATGATGGCGACGGTGCATTCTGGAATTACTTAATGCATCCGCTCTGGGGCTCCGAGACCTACTTGCGAGCACGGAGTCAAAATTTCGAATGGTGGGAATCATTCCTGTTCAGCGCGGCCTCTTCAATCGTTTGGGAATATGGTATGGAAAATTTTGTGACACAGCCTTCCACCCCAGATTTGATCATCACCCCGCTTGCTGGCTCCGTGCTCGGGGAACTCCGCTTCCGATTGAAACGGCATTTCCTGCAGTCTGGTTACGAACATCGGAACACTTACCTAATTCTCATCGACCCCCTGCAAGCATTCACCGAATACCTGGGGCGCTCATTTGGGAAGGACTGGAGCGAGCCCGCCTACACCGGCCTAAGACCGCCTGAACGTACCACTTATCTAGACCTCACACCGACCGTAAATTCCGAAGGCCAGCTCGGTCTCGCGATGCGCTTCCAGCACAGTTTCTAGATTTTCAGGGCTTTTGTTGGGTTTGTAATTACTGGCTCAAGCGGCCCTGCATACATTCCCGCCTTGGGCTCTGAATTCGCTTACCGTCATTTTATAGTGTTTTTTAAACGCGCGGGCCAGGTGGCTGCTATCGGTAAAATCTAGCTGGTAGGCGATCTCTTTGAGCGAAAGATCCGTATGCAAGATCTTAGTCTCGGCTAGGCGCAGTTTTGATTTCACGATATAGCTCGCCAGCGAATCGCTCGACTGTTTCTTGAAGTATTCGGAAAAATAGGACTGAGAGATTCCAAAGCGATCGGCGAGAGCTGGCAGCTTTATTTTCGACTTATCGGTCAAATTTCGATTGATGAATCGCAAGATCTCTCCAAAGCGACTTTCTGTGTCGTTCGCGTCTTCGACATAGCGCGTTTCGATACTCCGCGCGAGAATGTTGAGGATTGAGGCAACGATGCCCATTATGATTGCATGTGAATATCCATCGGAAACGGTATATTCGTGATGCACCGTTTTTATGTTCTCGATGATAAAGTTCCGTTCACGCTCGGTGGAAATGATATCGCCAGGGATTCGATTGTAATTGGCAAGCACATACGAAATTCTCTCAAACCAATCTCCATATTGAGCCATGTTATCG
>JBCCBL010000098.1:0-9144 GCA_039034055.1 Verrucomicrobiota bacterium
CCGACTATGCTTGAGACTTGGGGAAAAACTCCTGCGGGAAGAGCTGTAACACCCACCAAGTCACTTGGCGACATTGCCCCAGCTATACGACTCTGTCGGAGTATGAGCTTCTTCAAACAGGGATACAAAATGTTCTACGATCTCCGGGTGTGCGACGGATAGGTCGTTCTGTTCGGCAGGATCTGCTTGTATATCAAAAAGCATTATCTGGCCTATTTTTGGTTTATTCATGTGGCGTTGCACAGCCTTCCATCGGTGAGTGAGTGCTGCACGTGACCCGACGCCTTCATGGAATTCCCAATACAAATATTCATGTTGCTTCTGAGAGTCCACATCGCCGAGTAAGGTCGGAAGGAAGCTGATACCGTCGGTATCGCTTGGGGCTTCTATTTGAGCGATTTCGCACAGAGTGGGTAGAATATCCCAAAATGCTGATAGATGGTCCGTTTCCGATCCGGGAGCTACATGTCCATCCCAGCGAACGATCATCGGAACACGCAGACCCCCTTCAAATAAATCGCGTTTCATGCCTCGAAGACCTCCCCCTGAATTGAACCATTTGGGATTTTGTCCACCCTCTCCGTGTGGTCCGTTATCCGAAGAGAACATGATAACGGTGTTTTCGAGAATTCCTAATTTTTTGAGTTGGGAGACGATTTCCCCAATCTCCCAGTCAAACCGGCTGACCATCCCGGCGAACGTCGCTTTGGGCTCTTCACTCAGGCCTTTCCGTTTTCCACGCTCCACCGGCGTATCGGCACCGACTTTGCCTCGGTATTGTGCGACCCATTCTTCGGGAACATGCATTTGCGCATGCGGAATCTGCGCGCCATAGTGTAAGAAGAAGGGTTGTCCCGTACCGGATCGTTCTTCCAAGTACTGAAGGATCTCTTTGAGATACTCATCGTGGATATAGGTGTCTCCGGAGGTTTTTTTATTGTTGGGATAAGTGATTTTCTCGGCGTTGCGGAATGCAGATTCCGGAAAATAATAATGGGCGGCTCCGTGTCGGTTTTGACCAAAAAAGTAGTCGAAGCCTTTTCGATTGGGATGGCCTGGAGGGACGACCGCTCCGGTGCCCGCTTTTCCGATCATGGCAGTGTGATATCCGGCATCTTTGAGAAGGCGTGCCACCGTGATGTCGTTCGGATCCTCACGAAGACGAATCGACCCATTTCCGCGCACATACGCATTGCCCATGTGCTTGCCGGTGAGAAAGCTTACCCGTGAAGGCGCGCAGACAGTGCTGCCGGAGTGGTGATTGGTAAATCGCATCCCCTCACTGCGGAGCTGATCGATATGCGGAGTCTGAATCACTGCCTGCCCGTAGCAGCCGAGATCTCCATAACCTAAATCGTCCGCCAGGATGTAGATGATATTTGGCTTTTTTGTTCCATGTGCAACAAGCACCATGCAAAACAAAATATTTATTGAGAAGGGTATCTTCATCTGTTGATTTTAAAGTGCCGCGTTCACGACCAATGGGGAATAGATGGCTTTTTCGCTATTCAAAAAAAGCCCGCGCACAAGGTCGAATTCAGTGCCAGGCGATCGATCTCGCGTTGAAGGGCAAGGTGCTCAAGAACAGGCTGATATGGCAAGCCAAATCCCGGTGCATCACGGGTGTGGGCTAATAGATTCTCGAGAAGCTTTGGAATGATTATCTGAGGTTGTTCTATCATATGACCGTAGTAGTCTGGCGCACCTTCATTGTATTGCTGCTGTCTCGCTGAAATGAGAAGGTCTGCGCAATCAAGGTCTCCCTCGAAGTTTGCATTTGGGTATCGAAATCAGGTGCATTCAAGCTTCGAGGATTGATTTTTTTGAGATGCTATTGAGAATGAGACTTGCTCTTATCTCTCTCAACCGATGCCAAAAGCCTCTGATTTAAAAACCAAGTCGCGCAAAAAACGCCCCCTACCCTGGCTGGTGACCAAGCGCGGTTTGTTCATTCCGCTCTCTCTGATTGTTTCAATCCTCAGCGCGATTTCGATTCTGCTGGTACTTATTTCGATTGGGCCGAGCGACCGAGCTGTCCCTATTGTCCTCTCTTACGTGCTATTTCCAGTACTCGCCGGAATCCTGCTCGTTCACTGTATGTGCCATCGCAAACCATGGCGTATCATGCTTTTTCAATTCCTCACGACGATCGTGTTCTGCACCGCGTCTTATTTCATCATCGACGCTCGCTGGTCATGAAAAAAGAAACCCCGCCCTCCAAAGAAGCCAAAATTCCCAGCGTCAATAATCGCTGGTACACCATGCACAGCGTGACGGGAGCCCTGATCTTGATCCCGCTTTTCATCATTTGTGTCGCCGGAACGATCACATTTTTCCACAAGGAACTCTATGCTTGGCAATCGCCAGAACTGCGTCGGCCAGTGCCCGAAGCGATAAAGGCGGTAGACGTCTATTCGGGCCCGATCTTACAGGATATTCCCAATGACACCATGTGGGCCCGTGTCGATTTACCGAACAAAAACTACCCCCTGATCCGAGTCCAACACCGGATTCAAGGCCAGGATACGACCCGGCACGCCATTGATTCGACGACTGGAGAAGCGGTAGACCCACGTCTGATTTCGAGTATCTTTTCCAATAAGATTTATGGTTGGCACTACCTGCGTCCAATACCGGGGGGCATTTATATTTCTGGCTTTGTGGGTCTGATTTGGTTCGCTCTCAGCATTACTGGATTTTGGCTGCACCGCAAAAAGCTCTTCAATCAGTTCAAAGGCTGGGGCGGTCGGACGGGCCGGGCTTTCCAAAGCTGGCTTCATACATTCGCAGCGACCCTCACCCTTCCCCTGCATGTGATTTACGGGGTCACCGGGGCCGTTTTCGGTCTAAATATCTTGGCGCTACCTCTGGTGCTGCTCATCGCGTTTGGAGGGGACCAGGGCAAGATGATGGAAGATGTTTTCGGATTGCCAAGCGAGATGGTCCAGGCTGAGGAATATGCTCCTGTCCCTGATTTGGATCCGTTCATGGCAAAAACCTACGAGCTGGTCCCAGGTGCAAAGATTAAAGATATGTATATCGAATATCCACGCGACCTGAACGCGCGGATGCATGTGCATTTCGAAGACGCCAAAGGCGGCGAGGGCGAAGTGCTCTACTCCCTCCACAAATCAACGGAGCCTGAGATGCTAGTGATGCCCGAGGATACTCCGGCCGCGATGCAAATCATCACGGCCGTATTTTCCCTCCACTTTGCAAGCTTTGGCGGAATGATCGTCCGATCCATTTATTTTGTAGGTGGTGTGTTCCTGTGTGTCCTGACTTACGCCGGTACTCGCATGTGGCTAGTGAAGGCCGCACGGAAAATTCCCAAGACCGCTTTGATCACCGAACGCCTCTTCGATGGTTTTGGCCTCGGTATGCTGCCGGCGATTGCCATCTACGCCCTTACGACACGCCTCCTACCCGTCATGGAAGACCGAGGTCAACTCGAAGTGATCATTTTCCACCACTCATGGTTGGCTATCGGATTTTGCGTCCTAGCAATCGGAACCAGTCCGATCCGCAGGCAGATTCTAGCATTAAGCAGTGTTTTATTACTCGGACTCGTTCCAATAATCGATGGAGTGCTCTACAATTCTTGGCCATGGCAAGCGACGAGTTGGCACGTGCCCAGCGTCGGATATATCAATATTTTCATTACATTGAGTGTCGGTGCCTTGATTGTTTACCGATTAGCGAAATCCTCTAAGAAGGGACGCACCACCGAAGAACCTCAGGCTGTATTTGCGAAAACCGAGTCTGCTTAGAGCCCAAGCTCCCATCGACCTTAAATTCGGCAAATTTTCTCGATCCGGGGCACCGTTGCGCCTACGAAGAAGAGCGGTGATGATATTCGATCTTTAAACTGTATTCAACTGCTGGTGACAAATAAGGTGCCCCCGTTACACCTTTGATTCAGATGAGACGCTTCAAGGCACAGGGACTGCTAATAGAAAACAAGGAACCGTAAGCTCTCGGCAACCCACTTTCAGATGCCCAAACCTTTGATCAAACACCTCCGTAGCTGGGCCCTCTTTGGGCACAAATGGATGGGGATAATCGCCGCTATCCCAATCCTCATTTTGTGTGCGACGGGTTTGCTATTAGCTTTTGAAAAAGACCTACAGGAATTTGAAGAGAGGGAGGCATTCACCATTGCCATGCCCGAGGATGCTGCCAGCGAACGGCTATCTCTGTCAGAAATTATTGATGCAATCGAGCCGAACCTATCTGGAGAACAGGTGCATCTCTACTACCCTCCCAGGGGGCCAGATAGAGCGGTGAAGATTCGGACCAACAAACGGACCTATCTGTTTGTGAATCCCTACACTGGGGAGGTCACCAAAACCACGAAAACGCCCTACCCATTCATGCGCGGGGTTCGGGTAATGCACACCAGCTTCTTTCTGGGCGACTTCGGTACCTGGGTAGCCATCATCGCAGCATTCGCCTTTTTGCTCCTGTCATTAACCGGCGCGTTCTTATTCTTCAAACGACGGGGCGGGATATTTCGTAAATCGAAAATGCGTTTCAATAAAGGCACTCAGGTGAGAAACCTAGATTTGCACTCGGTGGTCGGTTTCTACGCTGCCGGGCTTTTGGGCTTGATTGCTCTCAGCGGCGCTCTGCTTGGAATCGGTAGACCATGGCAACAGTTCATCCGTGATGTCTCACAAGCAGACTGGCAAGAGCGACCCAAAGTCACTGACTTCGAAGAGGGGGCGAAAATGCTTCCAGCCGACACGCTATTGGATCGCATTGAGGCAGTCGCACCGGAAGGCCTCGTCATACGTATGGCAATTTTCCCTACGAGGACAACTGACCCATTCCGGATTCGCTACAGCTACCCATGGGCCGATTTACCGGCTTCATGGGGGTATGCCCATCCGGGGACCGGAGAAATTCTCGCCTTTAATCACTTCCCAGACTACGATGCTGGGCAGTTTATTTATGTCGTGAATCGCGCATTACACTCAGGTGATATGTTCAATGATGCCATGCGCTGGATTTGGATTATCTTGATGCTGATTACGGTGATGCTCATCATCACTGCGTATTTTCTCTGGAGACCTCGGCGTAGGAAGAAGCTAGACCCGAGCTGAGCCTCGGAATGTTGGCGCTGGGATTCCCGCAGATTATAAAAGATCGCTTTGCCGATGGAGATTGCGACCGGTGGACTTATTCGTCCGGGAGATTAGAATTGCAAAGTCAACCGATCGTCCCGCTTCATCGCGAAGCTTTGACCCAAGACATTTGCCGGAAATTGAGACTTGGAAACGGGAGTAACCGGGCGCTCGAGAATGGTGATTGGCCCTATGTAGTCAGAGAGGTCATCCTCCATTTCAGCAAAAATCTCTTTCGCTGAGGCCGCCATTTTGTCCAAATTCATGTTGAAAACTCTAATGAACAATAAGAGCACGATACTGATTCCGAGCCCCAGGACCGTTGCGAGGACGGCCTCAGTGATCCCGCTCGCCCAGATCGAGGGTGCCGGAATTTGTTCATGGGCCTGCAGCGTTTGTAGGGTGCTGACAATCCCAAGTGCCGTCCCAGCGAGTCCAATCAGGGGGGCGATGCTTGCCAAAGTCACCAGTAGCTTGATCCGACTCTGTGCTTTCGAGATCCACCGGGTGACATAAGCTTCACAAGCACGTTTGCGCGATTCACTGGATCCAGCCGCATGACCGAGAAAGGTTTGAACGAGTGGATATAGGGGTGATCTGCGCACACTCTTGGGCCAATAAGCACCCGTTCCCCGAAGTCGCGTCCATTCGATCTGGTGCCACCAGAATTGAATGCGGTTGAAACGGACTCGATGAACCCAGAAATAAACACTGCGCTCAGAAACGATAAACAACGCAATGGCGCTCAAGCTCAAGAAGGGAATGCTCATGAGGCCAAACGTCTGGATGATGCTATCGAAAATGTTCATCGTGAGAGATTCTTTACTTGAAACTGAGTCTCATTAACACGTTAATCAAGCCCAATATGATCGCAAGTATAAAGGAACGTTCGCCGAAAAAACTTCGAAAAGAACTTGCCCGACTCGAGGGGTCGGACCCGGAGCTACGATTTCGGGAAGCGGCAACACACTTGCAATGTCCCGAGATGGAATCACTAGCCGCAGGAATGGGTGCTCATCGCGTCTCGATGCTCGGGGTGCCGGCTCTAAATCTGTGGATGGATCAAATTCGCCACGCCCCCGGATGGACGTGGCTGCTGCGCAATGAGAATTGCTTCCTGAAAAGGGAGAACGCGGAATTTCCAAATCGGAATTCCGAGACCTCATTTTCAAACGGAGACACCCATGTCGAATTTTTTCCCAAGTCAGCGGCCGTCGCCCTATACAGCACGCCCGAAAAGCATGCAGTTCGCTTGATTCAGTTGTTTGATGCGGCAGGAAGTGAGATTTTAAAGCTCGCTTTGCAGGACTCGAGGCTGAGTAAACATGCCGATGCTGCCGTTCAGCCATTCCTATATGAAGTCTCCGATGAAACGACAAACCTGGACGCATACTCCGAGAGGGCCCCTCTGCCGGAAACACAATCAGAGCAACAGCTTCCTTTCTCCCCTCACCGCTCTCTGATTGAGTGGGCTCGAGACCACGATTGTGAAGTGAGCTTTTCTGTTGCGAATCAGAACGCCAGAATGACTTTAATTAAACAGCCAAAGCGTATTGAAGTCGTCAGAAATCAATATCATATTTTTGGACCTGGATTCAACCTCTGCCTCCTCGAAACCAATCTTTCTCACTGCAGCCTATGGATCGCCAACGACCGATTAAAAGTATCCTCGCATACCGAGACCGGAGCATGTGCTCTCACCATGGAACTGCCCGCCAATGCCCACACCGCGATCAACGCATGATGCCCAAATCTATGATAAAGAAATCCTTAGCAACTGTATCCCTTTTTTTATGCACAATCGCACACACTCATGGGGAAAACGCCCAAAGAATCATTAGCCTGGGCGGCTCGATTACCGAAATAGCCTGGGCCCTGGGGGCCGAAGACCGGATCATCGCATGCGATTCCTCGAGTCAATTTCCCGCCGAAGTCCGTGATTTGACTCAGGTTGGCTATGTAGCAGCCGTGAGCGCAGAAGGCCTCATTGCGGAAAAGCCGGATATGATCATCGCCAGTTCCCGCCTCGGCCCTCCCGCGGCCGTCGAAATTCTGAAAAATACGGGCATCCCTCTAAAAATTTTCCCAAACCCAAATGACGCGGCATCTTTGGAATCCGTGGTCATGGGCATCGGGGAGGCTCTGGGCCTTGAGGAATCCGCGAAACAGCTCTGGAGTAATATCAAGGCGGATCTCGCGATGGTCAATGAACTCACCGCAGCAAAGCCCGAGACGCGCGTCGTATTCCTCCTAGGTCGCGGAGGCGCTCCGCTCGCTGCGGGCACCGGGACTCAAGCCGCCGGCATAATCAGCCTAGCGGGAGGAACCAATATTTTTTCAGACTATAGCGGCTACAAATCAGTCACCACTGAATCCCTCATCTCCGAAGCACCCGATTTCATTTTGATCGGAGCCAGTTTTCGAAACCCTGGATCTGACCCGAAGAGCATGTTGGAAAATATGGGACTTGCCCAGGTTGGCGAAGTGACTCAAGCCAAAGTCAAGATTCTCGATATGGGCAAATTTTTGACCTTCGGCCCACGCACCGGAGATGCCGCGAAAGAACTCGCCGAGATTTTTACTGATTGATTCACAACCACCTGCCAAGGATTACCTGGTGACGTCCCGTGAATCCAAACCAGTGCCTGGAAATCCAGTCAAGCCACGCCGTATTTGGCTTCTCTTGGGGCTCGCAATCGCCCTGCCGATTTGCGCGATCTATGCCCTCATCATCGGCCCAATGGATCTGTCAGTCGGGCAAATCCTCAGTATTTTTTCAAGGGGACTGCTATGGAGCGAGATCGAGGTCTCGAAAGCGGCATCGGTAGTGATTTGGGAAATACGTCTGCCGCGCGTATTCCTATCAAGCCTGGTTGGCTGCGGCTTGGCGATGGCGGGGTGCGCGATGCAAGGGGTTTTTCGAAATCCTTTGGCTGATCCCGGAATCATTGGAGTCTCGGGCGGTGGCGCAATTGGCGCGATTACGATGATTGTCATCGGGGGCCGCATCCTATCTCACGAAGTACTCGACTCGGTCAGCCTCTATTTAGTCCCAATATCAGCCATGATCGGGGCAATTCTGATGACCTTCCTCATCTATCAACTCTCGCAAAAACGGGGAAATGTCGACATGATGACGATGCTTCTGGTCGGAATTGCCATCAATGCGCTGACGGGAGCTTTCATCGGTTATCTGACTTTTATATCCGACGACCAAGAACTGCGCACATTGACTTTCTGGAATCTCGGCTCGCTGGGTCGGGCCAACTGGGAGCTAATCATTCCAGCGCTGATTTTCATAATCCCGCCCATCTTCATCCTACCTCGCTATTCCAACTCATTGAATGCCCTGCTCTTGAGTGAGACCGACGCACGCTACCTGGGCGTCGATACCGCGCGCACCAAGCGGATCCTGATCGCACTCTCCGCCGCCCTAGTCGGGGTGACCGTGGCCCTGTGTGGAGGCATTGGATTCATTGCTCTGGTAGCCCCTCACATGATTCGCTCAACCATCGGACCCGACCATCGTTTTCTAATGCCCTGCAGCAGTATTTTGGGCGCCATTTTGCTGACTCTGGGCGATGTCGGGTCTCGGACCTTGGCGGCTCCCGCAGAGCTACCCATCGGGATTTTGACCTCGCTCATCGGAGCACCCGTTTTCCTCTACATTTTAATTCAGCGAAAAAAGCACTCAGCGTTTGGCGCATAACATGATTCAAGCTGAGCAGATCTCCATCACCCGGAACGACAAACACCTCTTGTCGGAGGCTAGCTTGAGCTTAAACCCTGGGGAATTGAGCGTGATTGTTGGACCCAACGGTGCTGGAAAATCAACCCTCCTGCGCGTCCTCACCGGTGATCTTGCGCCCGACTCGGGGATCGTGAAATATGACGATATTCCGATGAGTAAGATTCCACGCGACGCAATCGCGAGACGACGCGGAGTGCTCGGACAGCAGACCAATCTCTCCTTTGACTTCAAAGCCGAGGAAGTGGTCATGCTCGGCCGTATCCCTCA
>JBCCBL010000099.1:0-9097 GCA_039034055.1 Verrucomicrobiota bacterium
GCTACAAGCCTTTCAGAGAAGGCTCAAGCGAAGGCACCAGCAGCGGCGCCGCAAGCACCAGAACCGGAGCATGGCAAGACGTTGACGTTTCAATACCCCCGCGAGACGTCAAAAACTTTATTCAGACGGTAACAGATGATGTTAAACTCAAGCTAGAGGCAGATTTAGTCTATCAGATCGTCGACATGGTCAAAGCCTTCGAGCAGGAAATCAATGATTCGGGCGCTGTCCAGACGTATGCTTCCTTCCTCCCTTTGTTGGGTCTATGGATGAATCGTTTTTTTGCGGCCTTTCAAGATCGCGTCAACCTCAGCCAGCAAGAGAACGTATCGCTGAACTTTAACGTCAAGCCATTGACGAAGACTGACCTTCTTAATCGCGGCTTGAGCTTCGAACTCGCTGGTTTGATTAAAGATTTGGTCGAAGACGCCTGGGAAGAGGCGGGTAAGAATTCAAAAGCTGACGATGACAATCGACCGCTAAACAATTTTATGGCGTCCCTGGTCGGCGTGGACGCCACAGGTGAAGAAATTCGGCTTCTTACGACCAGCCGCCAATCCAGCCTCAGTAGTCAAAGCGAACTGCTCAGAGCACACTTAAAACGACGTCTCCTGGTGCCCGAGGGAACGGATAACCAGCGAGTGCGCTTCACGCACAAGGCAATTGCGACAAATTGGGAACCGGCGCAAAAGTGGTTTGCTCGCAACCGTGAAATACTGTCGCTCATGAGGAACTTTCATGTTAGTAGCGAGCAGCTTAGAATCGAAAAGTGGCAGCGTTCCTTCTGGCGTGTGGTCTTTCGACGGCCACCGATGTTGGAAAGTGCGGTAAGAATCCTTAAACATAAAGTGAGCCATTGGAGTGTAGCAGGATTCGATGAGAACTCGCTCTCCGCGACAGAACGCAGGTTAAGGTCGTTTTGTTTGCAGGTTCTCGCGGCTGCGCCTCACGGCGGGATACGCGTAAAAATAAAAGGTCATTCTCATTTTTTGATTCGTTTCGCGGCTTCCTATAATCTAATAAATACACTCGAGTGTTGGCTTAAGGCCACGCCATCATTGGTGCATTTGCGCTCTGGCAAAGAGATGTCTACACCTCTACTTTCTGCGAGTTGGGTTTCGCCTGAAGCAGTAGCGGTTTTGTTGAAGTATGGGGCTAAGATCGATACCCCTGACCAGGATGGCTGGCATCCTATCGAAGCGGCTATCCAGACGGGGAATGAGGAAACGTTTTCGCTGCTCTTGGCCGCTTACAAAAGGGCGGACGCGGTTATCGGGCCTAATGGCAGGACGCTGCTGCACTCATGCGCCGACTACGGGACAACTGAAATGCTGTGTCGCGTCCTTCAGCTAACAGGGAATATGAATGTGTCCGTTACGACATCGTTAGGCGAAACCGCCTTGTGTTTTGCTTCACGTTCCAACCATGTTCGAGCCACGCAGTTGTTACTGGAAAGCGGTTGTGATCCAATGATTTGCACCGAAAGCGGTTTTAACCTCCTCCATGTCGCAGTATCAAAGGATCACCAGGAATTTGTTGCTTATCTGCTAAAGGATTCATTTCTAACGGATGAAAGTAAGAAAAAACTGCTTCAAGGCCGTGGCATCGGTTCTAGAATACAGCCGACACCGCTTGTTCAAGCCGCCCTGTACTTTAAGCCGCGCTGCCTCGAGGAGCTGCTTAAGCATTGCGATCCAGCAGAGAATATTCATCGCAAAGAAGGCTTCCATCTTTTGGTCGCGATGCTCGATGCAAAGGAACAAGCTAAGCTCAAGGCCCCGCAACTGGACCGACTGTCGACGTGTGTCTCTCTTCTCTTGGCGGACGGCCGCTACACGCTTGCAGATGTCACACGAGCGCGTCGAAAGGCGAAGGCGGGCAATCTCCGCGACATAGAGCGCCAACTCGACGAATGGCTGGCACGGCAAAACGAGTTTGGCGAAATCGATGATGACGATTTATGTGAGTGGCTTTTCAGCCGTCGAGTTGATCTCGCCAAGCGTGTACTAAAGAGTCGACCTGACTTATTGAGCCTTTGGGATAAGAATGGCTTTCAAGGAGCGGGTAGATTTATCGCCGATGCCGCACCTGAGGTCCTCGATTTTGCACTGAAGAAGGGGTACGCCCCGCGCCACCGTCAGGAATTATTCTGCTTACAGGCAGCGCTGAAACTATTTAAGCTTCAACAGGAAAATGGCAAAAAACTTAACGTCGAATTATCCGACAACCTACCATCTCATTTCTTAACAAAACAGATTAACGAGGGCAAGTTGGATTCGGTTGCTGAAGATCTCTTGAATAACCTACCACCACCTGGTCGTGCTTGGACTTTTGCCCATTCTCTTGCGCTCCGCGATGAGGAAGCGGTCTTTCGCGCTGTTATCACAGGCTTTCAGGAGCAGCCGCTTGATTATCTTCAGCGCCCCGCGTATGCCATGGCGCCCTCGCATAGACGAGAGGTCTACAAAGCAATTGAAAGAGAGCATTTTAAAGAAAAGCCCGATGAGATTGTACGGCCTCCAGTCTTTAACATCATTCCTGCCTATCGCACAGATCTAGCCCGTTTAGAAGCAGCCATTAAAATTCTGATTGTTCAGCGTCGTAATGGCCTATCGCTAGCAGTCGCCTCTGCTGACGAAAAACCTTTGCATCCTTTGATACAGCGCCTGATTGACGGAGAGAAAATTAGCTACTTTCCTCTCTTGGTTAATCTGCTAACCGCAGATAAAGGCATTCGTCCGTTGCCGCACCGTTTGGCGTTGCGCCATGAGTTTGAAGCGTATCGGGATGTGATTACAGGGCTGCATGAACAACCGCTTGACCGCTTCGAGCGTCCAGCCTTTAAATTAGCCCCATCGCAAAATCGTGCAATGTATAAGGCTTTGGAGGCAGAACACTTTGGAAAAAATTTATGAAATCACCTCTTTCTACCCGTGTTTTTGGCGAACCCAGATTTCTTAACCAGAGCCAGATCAGTCGCTTTTGCCGAAAAGTCGGTAAGTTCGACAAACGCTATCGTTTAAATGCGAGCACAACAGAAGTCACGGACTATGGCTTGCCTTGGTGGAAGGATGTTCGCCTCTATGTAGCACGTGATAGTTGCATACCCGAGCTCAGTTTTTTTGCGGCTCTTATCTATCAGGATAGACTTTTTCGACTAGATGGCACGTCACCACCGATTCATAATTTGAATAAGGAGCTTCCTCCGCAGATCACTTCGGATACTGCCTTAGACTATTTGCGTTTTTTCTGCCTCTTCGTTAACGGGGAAGAGGGGCCTTTTTATGTTTTCGAAAGCATGGAAGACCCGCTTTTACCGGATGGGATCGAAGATGAGGCGATTAAGAAATTGGTACGCCCGGCCGAATTGATCACGGAATCTGCGGAGGGATACGTGTGCGAGGCAGCAGTCTGGTATAGCAACGCCATTTTTTTCGCGCACTTCGTCGTGCAGTTAGACGGGAGGGTTGAAATGAAAGAAGATGAACCTCTCCTTGCTGATCTTCCGCATAAAATAAAATTGAACCTCAAACTCGCTCCAAAGACGAGTTAGTCATCCCCGCTGCTCCAAGAGGCGGAGGGGCTAAATGTGGAAATTCCATTATTCTCCTAATCAGCTTAGGCACTAAAGTTAGACATTGGAGTTCCACCACCTAAGATTACGTCCACCATGTTGTTCCGTGATTTTTAATTTGCGCAAAGGTGTCTTGGTCGTTCCCGAAGGCTGAGTTTCCTCAATTTTAGACGATCCCTGCTGATGACATCGCTTTTCTCAAACGATCCGTTTTGGATTAAATCCTGCATCCTCTCTCGTTAATCGTCTTCGTTCTCGTTAATCATGTCCACAGAACACGTTTCATTGTCTCCACCTCCGATTTCTGTCCGCATTGGCTTAGCAGGAAAACGTTGGAATCATACAAGGGGCGAAGGTTCTTCTCTCAATCCATGTCCTGTTTCGGAGGATCTAGTGAGCTCAGCGCTCACCTCGGTGTTTGATACTTTTGCTGGATTAATAAATGAGTCCGTAGCTGAGCGTGATCAATGGAGTGTCTCTTCGGAAAGTGACTTGGATAAACCCTGTGTCGCTTTCTATTCGAAGCAAAAGCCTTTTCTCCGCTTGCTGACGGGTTTAGCTGAGGGTGCAGATGCGAAAGCTATAGATGCTTTTCAGGAGTGCTTCCGAGCTTCGACGAATATCGAGACTCAGGTAGCAGGGGTTTTGCCTTTCGGGCGCGAGGATTTTTTAAACAGCCGCGAGCCTTGGTTTCGTGACGAGTGCCAAAGACTCTTGGATCTCTGCGGTCATGATATTCTTGAAAATGACGGAGTTTACGACGCGGAAGCCCGCTCAAATAGGGAAATGCTCGGGGGCCTTCAACGCGGGCGTGCCTATGCGGCGCAAGCGAACATACTCTTAAGGCAATGCGATATCCTTATCGCAGTTGCTGATCCCGTTGACAGTGGAAAAATCGGAGGCACTTTGGAGACCATTCAGCGGGCTCAGGAAATGGGCGTACCAGTTTTACTGATTCAGCTTATCCCTCAATCTCTTGCAGCTGAGCAGACTAAAAATTCTGAAGCCGCTGAGCATGTAGAGATTCACTATATCGAACCTAGTGATGATACACTTGCTATCAGCTGGAAGGCTATTGACGGCCAGATTGCCTCTGGGGAATGGAAGCATAAGCTCCGATCATACTACCGCTATCAGGTGCACAATGAGGATGCTACACTACGTAGTACGGACGTATCGATGCTTGTGGAAATGTTTATTTCGGGAAAACCCGAATCCAAGGGGCCCAGTTACTCGAAGGTTTACGCACTCTATGAATGGGCAGTTCTCGCTCTTGAGCTCCCAGTAAGATTTTTATCTGAGCCTGGATTCTATATCGATAGAGAAATAATTGGAAAGAAATGGACTGAGGTGAAGAGGCCATTCAGGAGGATATTTGAAAAATCAGATCCTGCAGAGACGAATGATATTTTTGATAAATGGCGTGAAGAGATAAAGGCCTTCAATTATCACTACCAGGACAAATATCGAGGCGCTTTTGTTCTCAATTATGGTTTAATTGTATTGGCTCCAGTCTTTGCACTCTGCGCAGCTACAATTAAAAATTTTGGGAGCATTACGCTATTTGGGACATTTAGCCTAAACCTTTATCCCATTCTTCTTTTGGCGCAGTTTATCTTCGTTGGGCTGGCTGCCTACAATGTATCCGTTTCCGCCGGTGGACCCAAATCTTCGAGTTGGAACAAACGATTTATCAATTATCGCTTTATCCGTGAGCGATTGCGCTCCTGTGCGCTCCTAGCTGGAAGCGGAATTCTAAGCGAGATCACCTTAAGCAAGGCACGCGTTGAAGCAATAGGGCTGCGTAAAAACGCGATGTTTTGGTTGTTTGGAGCTATTTTGCGTGCTCATGAATTGGCCCCCATTGAAGATTGTAAGAAAAGCTTGGTGGCTGCCAAAAATCTCGCGAAAGAACAACGAAATCATCATCTCAAGACATCCGTAAAATACTCAAGAATGCGCAGGGTCTTAAAGTCACTGGGAGTGTTTTTCACTATGGGTGCTTTAGGCCTCTTGCTCATCATATTGTTAATGTCTTTCTTTGATCCGAGTCCCCATGTGGTGTTGCTTGCATTCGCGAGTCTATTTCCTGTAGTGGGTAATGCTCTTGCGAGTATACGCATCATTTCCGAGTGTGGCCGCTTGACAGAGCGTTCAAAGGAATTTGCAGCACATATGCACAACACAGTCGGATCTATCGAAAAATTGATCGAAGATATTCATGAAGCGCCGGATTTGGGCAGCTGGAAGGCAGACGCTATGTTTGCAGTTGAAGGACTGGCGCAGGACCTAATGGAAGAGGCCGCTGATTGGTCTGTAGTGTATGATAAAGAGCTTGAAGACGGGTGATGCCATCTCTTTTTAAAGACACAACAATCACCCTCTTTGAGGGCGAGGAGCATGAGCTCAAGCTGCTCTACATTCCATCCGGTCGTTTTCGTATGGGTTCGCGTGGTGGAAATTCAGACGAAGAGCCGCGGCACTGGGTGGA
Source organism: Verrucomicrobiota bacterium (assembly GCA_039034055.1). Lineage (GTDB taxonomy): Bacteria > Verrucomicrobiota > Verrucomicrobiia > Opitutales > JABSRG01 > JBCCBL01. Next base: position 6,066 of record JBCCBL010000099.1, read on the forward strand.
GATTACCGAGCCATTCTGGCTGGGTGAGACCCCTGTCACGCAGGCGCAGTATGCAGAGCTGGTCAAGCTGAGCGGTGCGGGTTTGGACAAATTTCCGAGTCATTTTAAACCGCCTCAATATACTAAAGATCTACGGCGCCCGGTTGAAAACGTGAGTTGGGATGATTGCCAGAGCTTGCTGGAGCATCTTAGAGAAAACAGTTCCTTGAGCGCTGGTCGGAAACTTCCAGATAGCTACCACCTATGCCTCCCCACCGAAGCTCAGTGGGAATACACTTGTCGCGCGGGCACGGAGACGGATTATTATTCAGGAGATGGCGAAGCGGCTTTGGCCGAGGTGGGGTGGTTTTTGAAGAATTCAGGACATCAGACGCATCCAGTGAAAGAAAAGCGACCCAACACCTACGACCTGCATGACCTGCATGGTAATGTTTGGGAATGGTGCATGAATAAATGGGGAAACAAATGGTCAGATCAGAATGAAACTTACACGAAGCACGGTTACATCACGATGAATCCGAATGAGCAAGACTGTGGAGGCAGGGACGCGCGTCGGGTTCTCCGGGGCGGCTCTTGGTACTACTCCGCCGAGCTCTGCCGCTCCGCTCTCCGCTCCTGGTGCCCTCCTGGCGGTCGCGACTGGTTCAGCGGCGTCCGCCTTTGCTTGTCCTCCGGTCCGGTGAAAAACAATCAAGCAAGCGTAGGCCCGGAGGATGCCGAGGCGGAGGATTCCGCCGACCCAGCATCTGGAGGCGCCGAAGCGCCCACGAACCTTGGCAGTGAAGATCCGTTTGCTCGGATGAAGCCGCCGCGTAGCGGCTCGCAAAAATTTTAAAAGCGATGAAGGGGAGGAAGCTTCAGTCATGAAAGCAGTAGGAGGTCTCTTTGATCAGATCGGGATGCATGAAACCCTCTCAACAGCCGCATGGCGTGCGAGTCAGGGTAAGCGCTCACGGCCTGAGGTAGCCGAATGGCTGGCAGATGCCCCCGAGCGGATTCGCAGTATCGCGGATCGTCTAAATTGTGGACAATATCACTTTTCTCCCTACCGAGCCTTTGCCATTCGCGATCCCAAGAGCCGAATTATCCATGCCCCATGCTTCGAAGATCGTGTGGTGCATCACGCCATAATCGCAGTCACGGGAAGGATTTTCGAACGAGGTGCCTATCACCATAGTTATGCTTGTCGTAGAGGGCGGGGCCAGCATCTCGCATCGGGCCACCTACGCCGTTGGCTGCAGCCGGATTCTTGGTTCCTCAAAATCGATGTAGAGAAATTTTATGACTCCGTGGAGCACGGGCAATTACTTCAGAGCTTGGCGCGCCGATTCCGCGAAAGACGTCTCCTTCGCCTTTGGGACAATCTACTTAGCTCTTATGCGACGCGGCCGGGTCACGGGATTCCCATCGGTGCACTTACTAGCCAATATTTGGGCAATTTTTACCTCGATCCCGTAGATCACAGGATACAGGGCCGTCCGGGTAAGCATCGGCATATGCGCTATATGGATGATTTTATAGTGATCGGCGATAAGGTGGATTTGTTAGGCGTAAAGGCCTCGATGGAGTCCGCCCTCGCTTATCGCGGACTCAAGATGAAACAGGGAGGCACGCTTAATCGGGTATCGCTCGGTGTGCCTTTTCTCGGATTTACGCTCTACCCCGACCGCGTGCGCTTAAATTCTCTAGGTAGGCAGCGACTGAGGCGAAAATGCCGAGAAATGATGCGAACCTTGCATCGAGACGGTCGTGAGCTTTCACAGAGTGAGTGCGCCGCTCTCGGTTCTATCTTTGCTCATGCCACATTTGCCAATGATGTAACCTGGCGGCGCTCGCTGTGTCGTCGAATGGAAACGCTTTGGGAAAGGCAGGGACGCGCAACGGGTTCTCCGGGGCGGCTCTTGGAACAACACCGCCGAGAACTGCCGCTCCGCTATCCGCAACAGGAACCATCCTGGCAATCGCAACAGGAACAACGGCTTCCGCCTTTGCTTGTCCTCCGGCACGGCGAGGCTGTGCCTTCACCGGACGTCGCCTTTTCCAGTGCCCCAGCAAATACATGCGGGGACCAATCCTCGGGCAAGCGCCCGTCGATTGCTGATATCCCCACCCGGATGGGATCGGAGAAGGGAGTCGACGGGTAAGCAGCCCATTCTTTTACCATGCACCGATTCTTTTGAAATATCATGCCAAACGCCTCCTCGACAACTCAAGACTGCGAACTCCCCAGGCATGTGCTCTGGGAAGGGCTTCCGCATGAAATGGCTTTTCGGGAGCTGCCAAAAGGCCGCTTCCGTATGGGAGCCCGTGGTGAATATTCAGGCGAAGAGCCGCGGCATTGGGTCGAGATCACTCGACCATTTTGGATGGCTGAGACGCCGGTGACGCAGCTTCAATATGCTTACATGGCTGAGCAGTGCAGGGAGCGCTTAGAAAAGATCAAGGGACAAAGAGGTGTAGAACCGAGCGGTTTTAAGGATAAGTCCGATCATCACCCAGTCGAGCGAGTAGGGTGGTATGAAGCGCGCCTGATGGGCACTTGGCTAAGCGGGCAGGCCGATATGCTGCCCGAAGGTGTCGAAGCGCGTCTGCCGACCGAAGCAGAATGGGAGTACGCCTGCCGGGCGGGCACGGAGACAGATTATTACTCTGGCGATGGTGCAGCGGCCGTGGCGGAGGTCGGCTGGTTTAGGGATAATTCGGGAAGCCGGACCCACCTAGTGAAAGAGAGGAAGCGACCGAATGCCAATGGCCTTCATGACATGCATGGCAATGTCTGGGAGTGGTGCCTGGATGTATGGGATGAGACTGCCTATTTTGAGAGCGGGGCTGTCGCCGCAGATCCGCTGACCCAAGGTCCTCTAGACGCGCCTCGGGTTCTCCGGGGCGGCTCTTGGAACTACGCCGCCGGGCTCTGCCGCTCCGCTTTCCGCATCGGGTTCCCTCCTGGCTGTCGCTACAGGGACGACGGCTTCCGCCTTTGCTTGTCCTCCGGTCCGGTGAAAAACAGTCAAGCAAGCGTAGGCCCGGAA
>JBCCBL010000100.1:0-9031 GCA_039034055.1 Verrucomicrobiota bacterium
GATCACCTTGAGTGGTGACAAGAGCTGAGCGCCGGAGATTCGAACTCTCCTGTGCTCTGAAGAAGCCCCTTCCACGCCTCCTGCACGAGGTTAAAGATCGCTCACCGCGAGACTTAGGCACCAAACAAAAGCGCCCCTCGAAAAAAGCACCCGGACTCCAAGGTGCTTTTTTTTCGCTGTAGCACCAGAACAAGTTCGCATCTATATTGTTTTAACTGTCACTATCCAAACTTTCTCCTCGGATTTTTATCGCCCGCCCTTTGTTAAAATGAGCCGCCTTTCATACAACATCCGAAACGGATTGATGTGCCTCGCGTCGGCGGCAGCACTCACTTGTGCAACTTCCCTATCAGCGCAAATCGAGGCTTTGCGCGATTCCTCAGAAATCAGCGACACCGGAGTCTTCATATCGCCATGGCTTGGCGTCTACTCGCAATCCGAACCTACCTCACCCTGGATTTTTTCCGACATGATCGGATGGAGTTATACCGTCGACGATGTCCAAGACGGTGCCGCTTGGTTATACAATGAAGAACTCGAAGGCTGGTTTTGGACTACGACCGAAATATTCCCCTACGCCTACAGCGAGACCTCAGAATGGATCTATTTCCAACGCATCGAGCCCCTCTCATACGTCTATGATTTCGAAGACGGCAACTGGACTGCACTCGAAAAATCCTGGTATAGCCCAGATTTAGACTCCCAGGAACGCGCCGCCCGTTTCTTGGCGCAAGCATCTCTCGGGGCCAATCTCGATACGATCAACACCGTCACCCAATTGGGGCTCGAAAAATGGATCGACGCCCAGTTCGAGATCCCTATCTCCCTGTCCGCCAACCCAGTCAACGCACTCATTACAGAGGCCGATAGCAACGCGATTGATCTCGATTATCGTGCCCTGCTCTTCCGTGAAGTATGGTGGGAAAATGTTTTGACTGGGACCGATCTTCTTCGACAACGAATCGTTCTGGCCCTCAGCGAAATCCTCGTGATCTCGGACCAACCCGATTTGGGTGAGTATCCCGAAGGCTTAGCCAGCTACTATGACATTCTCCAAAACAATGCCTTCGGAAATTACCGCGACCTACTCTACGCAATCACCATTCATCCTACAATGGGGCACTATCTATCACACTTAGGAAACCGCCCCCCCGATTCCAATACCGGTCGCTTCCCCGATGAAAACTATGCCAGGGAAGCGATGCAGCTCTTCACCATTGGGCTCTTTGAACTAAATATGGACGGCTCTCTGAAGCTCGATAGTGACAACAACCCGGTGCCTACATTCGAAAACACAGACATCACCGAATTCGCACGCGTCTACACCGGTATGAACTTCGACCTTCGTGACGAACTCGAAACGCTGGCCGAAGAGCGCGGCATACCCAATCCACCGACCGTTGACACCATCACTTTCGCAGAAATTCGCGAGTATGGCATTACCAACTATGCAGAACCCATGTACTTTTATGAAAGAGAACATGACAAGGACTCGAAGCAGCTGTTAAATGGCACCATCCTCCCCGCCGGTCAATCTATTGAACAGGACCTAAATGGGGCAATGGACAATCTATTCAACCACCCCAGCACGCCTCCATTTGTCAGCAAACTACTGATACAGAGGCTCACTAAGTCCAATCCAAGCCGAGCCTATATCGAACGCGTCGCTAGCGCTTTTGCGGACAACGGCCAGGGAGTTCGTGGTGACATGAAGGCTATTATAAAGGCAATTTTATTAGACGTCGAAGCGCGTTCACCAGACATGTTAAAAGATACCACACATGCCAAAATGCGCGAGCCCTACTTCCGACTCATTCACTACATGCGCACCTTCGATGCGCGCCCGTCAGGAGAGGACTATTTTCTACTCGATACAGAATACAACGAAGCATTCGGTCAGCGCCCCTTTTCGTCCCCCAGTGTATTTAATTTTTTCTTACCTGATTATGCACCTCCTGGCACAATCACTGACAACGGACTGGTAGCCCCAGAATTCCAAATAGCGAATTCATTCAGCCTATCCGCGAGCCTCAACATCCTCCATACCGCCATCGTTGGAGACCGCATCCAAATCGCCGAGGCCAGCGAAGAAAATATCGCTTTGGGCCTCGAAAAATACATCCCGACCTGGAGTGTCGACCTCAGTGAAGAACTCGCCCTCGCCAACAATCTCGATGCTCTCCTCGACCATCTCGATCTCATCATCACTTATGGGAATTTAAGCGATAGCACTCGAACCCTCATCAAGGACGCCCTGAGTGGATTTCAGGAATTTCAAACCGCCGATGATGAACGCATGGTGCGCTTGGCTATTTACCTTCTCATCACCTCCCCCGACTATAGCATCACCAGATAGTTCAGATGAGAGCCCCTAAGCACATTTCTCGACGCAAATTCCTCGGCCAAGCTAGTTGCGCTGGCATCGGATCCTCTGCGTTATTTTCCACACTGTTCAACCTTCGCATGTCCAGCGTGGCAGCCGCGCAGTCCGATAGTTCCGACGAAGACTACAAAGCGCTCGTTTGTGTATTTTTAGGGGGTGGCAACGACTCATTCAACATGCTGGTTCCGAGTAGCGGCACCGCGTATTCAGATTATCAAGAGATTCGCAGTGACCTAGCGCTCCCTAGCAGCAGCTTACTCAGCCTCAATGTCGGGAACTCAGATGGCCGCGACTTCGGATTACACGAGGCGATGCCAGAAGTACAAAGCTTATTCAATTCTGGAAAAGCGGCAATGATTTGCAACGTCGGCACCCTCGTCGAACCGACTACACTGGGAAACATCAACAATAGCTCCGCCCGCCTACCATTAGGACTCTATTCGCACTCAGACCAGATATCCCAATGGCAGACTTCGATACCCGATCAACGTTCAACGACCGGATGGGCCGGACGCATGGCAGACATCCTGGAGGCTGCAAATTCCGATGAAACCGTCTCCATGAACATTTCAGTATCGGGAAACAATGTATTCCAAACCGGCACACAAGTTTCGAGCTTCGTGGCTGGATTCAGTGCCGACGGCAGTGAAGAAGCCGATGGACTCTTCGACAGCCTCGACCCGGAACCGTATCAACAATTCCTGACAACAAACGTTCGAAACATTATCGATCAAGAATACCTCAATATTTTCGAGCAAGACTATGCAGGCGCTGTCAGGAGCAGCCTTGATGGCCGCCTTGCATACAAACAAGCCCTGCAAACCGCCCCGACCCTGACGACCGAGTTCCCAAGTGGTGGACTCGGCCCGGCCATGCAGACAGTCGCCCGCACCATCGCCGTTCGAAAGGCCCTCGGAAAACGCCGTCAGACCTTTTTCATCATGTTTGGGGGCTGGGATCACCACGATGAGGTGCTCAATTCCCAACAAATGATGCTTCCCGTGGTCAGCCGAGGAATCTCTGCCCTGCAGACTGCTATGGAGGAGCTTGGATTATCTGAAAAGGTGACAACCTTCACCGCCTCAGACTTCGGACGCACCCTCACGTCCAACGGACGTGGATCTGACCATGCCTGGGGTGGAAATCATATCGTCTGTGGTGGAGCCGTAAACGGCGGACTCCTTTACGGCACCTACCCAGAACTCTTCACTGGAAACAATCTCGATACCGGCCGCGGTCGCCTCATCCCCACGACCTCAGTAGACGAATACTTCGCAGAACTCGCGCTCTGGTTTGGCGTCGACCGCACCACCCTTCCCTCCATTTTCCCCAACTTGGATCGATTCTACAATTTGAATAATACCGACTTTCCCCTCGGGTTTATGGGTACTTGACTGCTCTAAAACACTACGAGATTCACCGTAATTCCGAATAACTTTGCGAAGGCACCCAATAATCTGGGTGCCTTTTCCGTTTTATAAGGACTTCCCCACGTATGAACCCCGACATACCCCGTCTATGAGTACAAACCTTGGCAAGCGATGCATTCGCAAATCCGTTCTCACGATCATTGCGTCTGTATCTTTTCTTAATCACGCACTCGCACAATACAATTCTCTCAGCGACTCCACAGAAATTGGCACCACCGGGGTGTATCTATCTCCGTGGCTCGGCACCTACTCGCAAAGCGGTACCACGTCACCATGGCTATTCACAGACACCATTGGTTGGGTCTATCTCTACGAAGATGCCGACTCAATTTGGCTCTACAATGAAGAACTTAGCGGCTGGTTGTGGACCACACAGTCCAATTTCCCCTACGCATACAGTGCCTCTCTCGGATGGATTTATTTCACTCGGATCGCCCCCCTATCCTACTATTACCAGTTCAATACAAAAGCCTGGTACACTTTAGAAAAGGCCTGGTATAGCCCGATTCTAAACTCCCAAGAAAGAGCTGCTCGCTTCCTATCTCAAGCCACTTTAGGAGCCGACTACGAAACCGTAAACTCGGTAACTCAAATCGGCCCCGAGCGCTGGCTAAATTCTCAATTTCAGCTTCCCGTAGTCACCCTGCGCTCGGCGATTGAACGCATTTTCCAAGATGACGACGGCCAATATCAACCTGAATTTATGGAAGTCGAAAATTTCACCTTCAGAACCGCTTGGTGGGAACGCGTCATCAGCGGAAACGATCTATTGAGACAACGAATCACCCTGGCACTCAGCGAGATCTTTGTCATTTCCGATGCCGGTGAACTCAATGAACACCCGGTAGCGATCGCCAGCTATTACGACATGCTACAGCGTCATGCCCTAGGAAACTTCCGTGACCTCCTCTACGATGTAACCCTGCATCCGTGCATGGGCTTTTACTTATCTCACGCCGGGAATCGCAGACCTGACCCAGCAACGGGTCGTTTTCCCGACGAAAACTACGCTCGCGAGATCATGCAGTTGTTCACAATCGGACTTTACGAACTAAACATGGATGGAAGCCGAAAACTCGACCCCCAAGGCAATCCCATTCCCACCTACGACAATTCCGATATAACTGAATTTGCCCGTGTATACACCGGAATACACTACGATATCAGGCAGGAAATAGGGGTAATCGCATCCGATCCAGAAATTACTAATTCGCCCAACCTCGAGACCATAACGTTCGACGAAATCATGGCCTTCGAACTGATCAACTTCGAAGACCCCATGATATTCTTCGAACGCGAGCATGACACCGACTCAAAATCCCTACTAAACGGGACGATCATTCCCGCCGGGCAAACCATCCAACAAGACCTCAACGCTGCTCTGGACAATTTATTCAATCATCCAAGTGCGCCGCCTTTCGTCAGCAAACTACTGATACAAAGGCTCGTAAAATCTAACCCCAGCCCAGCCTACATCAATCGCGTTGCGAATGCTTTTGTGGACAATGGTCAGGGTTCTCGTGGTGATATGAAGGCAATCATCAGTGCCATCCTCTTAGATGTCGAAGCCCGCACTCCAGACATGCTGAGCGACATAAATCACGGCAAAATGCGTGAGCCCTTTTTCAAACTCATCCATTTCATGCGTGCCTTCAACGCGACTCCTGCGGTCGGCACTCACTACCTATGGGACTATGAGTCATCTGAAATATTCGGCCAACGGCCTCTTTCTTCACCCAGTGTATTTAATTTTTTCTTACCAGATTATATGCCATCTGGCCCAGTCGGCGATGCCGGGTTAGTCGCCCCCGAATTTCAGATTGCTAACTCTTCGACCTTATCCACAACCCTCAACACCCTTCACGGAGTCATTGTAGATGACGAAATTCAGCAACGAGAATACGATCCCGAAAACCTCGAATACGCCCAGTATCAGGAGTTTTTCACCGAATGGTCCGTGGATCTCAAGGATGAAATCGCCCTCACAGGCAACCTAAGTGCCCTGATAGATCGGCTCGATCTCGTCTTGACCTACGGCCGCCTATCCGAAGGCACCCGCTCGGCTATTATTAGCGGTCTACAAAACTTCTCAAATCTCGAAGGCATCGGAAACGAAACCCTAGTGCGATTAGCCATATATCTCATCATGGCATCTCCAGACTACAACATAACCCGCTAGGTCAGATCCGAAAAAATCCCCATCTTATCCTCAATAATCCAAATCTTAGAATCATACTCCCATGTGTGCCCCAAAGAACATTTCACGCCGTAACTTTCTTGGACAAGCAAGCTGCGCCGCAGTCGGGTCCAGTGCTCTATTCTCCACCTTATTCAATCTCCGCATGGCAAGTGTTGCAGCAGCCCAAAGCACACCGTCATCATCAGAAGACTACAAAGCACTCGTTTGCATATTCTTAGGGGGAGGCAATGACTCCTTCAACATGCTCGTACCGCGGAGCGGCACTGCCTATTCCGACTACCGAACGACACGCAGCGATCTCGCACTCTCGACAAGCAATCTGTTGGCCCTCAATGTCGGCAATACCGATGGACGAGATTTTGGTATCCACAATGCCATGCCAGAGGTGCAAAGTCTTTTTAATACCGGGAAGAGTGCCATGGTCTGCAACGTCGGTACTCTCGTAGAGCCAACCACCCTAGCCAGCCTGAATTCCGGATCGGCACGTCTTCCTCTCGGGCTTTACTCCCATTCCGATCAAATCATGCAGTGGCAAACATCGGTTCCGGACCAACGCTCAACATCCGGCTGGGGAGGGCGCATAGCGGACCTACTCGAAAGCGCAAATAGCGATCAAACCGTGTCGATGAATATATCGATGTCGGGAAACAATACATTTCAGACTGGCGCCCAAGTCTCTAGTTTCGTCGCTGGAAGTGACGCGGAAGGCCAAGAAGAAGAGTCGGGGCTTTATGACAGCCTGAATCCTAATCCATACCAAGAGCTGCTTTCAACTACCGTGCAGAATATGATCGATCAAGAATATGTTCATTTATTTGAGCGAAATTACGCTAGTGCGGTCAACAGCAGTATCGGAGGACGCCTCGCCTACAAGCGCGCCCTGCAAAGTGTATCTGAATTCCAAACACAATTTCCGACCAACGGCATCGGGGGAGCGATGCGGACAGTCGCCAAAACGATTGCGGCCCGACAAGCCCTCGGTAAGCGCCGCCAGACTTTTTTCATCATGTTCGGTGGCTGGGATCATCACGACGAGGTCATCAATGCACAAAATCAAATGCTCGCGGTTGTGAGCCAGGGAATCCATGCCCTGAATTCGGCGATGGAAGAAATCGGAATCGCCGACAAAGTGACTTCATTCACCGCTTCCGACTTCGGGCGCACCCTCACCTCCAACGGTCGGGGTTCTGACCATGCGTGGGGTGGCAATCAAATTGTAACCGGCGGTGCCGTTAGCGGCGGCCTCCTCTACGGCAATTATCCCGAACTCTACATCGGAAACAATCTAGACACCGGACGCGGTCGCCTCATCCCAACCACTTCGACAGATGAATATTTCGCCGAACTCGCTCTCTGGTTTGGAGTCAGCCGAAGCGAGTTGCCTAATCTATTCCCGAATTTGAATCGATTCTACAACCTAAACTCCGGGAGTGCCCCGCTCGGATTCATGAAATCTTGACGGTTAGCAAGCTAAGCCGAAGCGAGGAGGAAAAACAGGATCTGCGTTCAAACCAGCGCTTGTATCCGGAAGCGCTGGTCATCCGCCCAGCTCCCAAAACGATTCAGGAAAGCACAAACGTGCCGTTAAATAGCCTTGAACCCATACCCCAAAATGCAATAGGCGACCGAGCCTTTATCGCTCATCATTCAAATCGCACGTGCACGTCTGCATCCTTACTGACTTCAGCCTACCGAGCTTTGTTCGCATTGGGATTCTCTACGCCAGGACCTTCGAGGAACTTGGTTGGAAAGTCGACCACCTCCCGATGGGCTCGGAAACCACCAAATTTACAGATCGCTATGATTGCGTCTTCCAAAACGTTAGCGGGAGAAACTTCAAAGCCATCAAAAACTGCAAAAATATTGGTCTCTTTGTCCACGAGTGGAGTCATTACCCCACCGCCTGGCGCTCCTATCTCGACGATTTTGATGCGCTGTGGACTACGACTCAACACTGCAAGACTATCGCTGAACGCTCCGAGTTAAAACCGTCGGCACTCTGGATTCCTCCCGTATTCGATCTGGAAGCCCATCCTCAGAAAAATAGCTACCACACAAGCACCCCTTTTCGCTTTCTCTACATCGGAGAATGGCATTTCCGCAAGGGACTCCATCTGCTACTGGAATCTTGGCAGCACGCCTTTCCTGAAATCGGCGAAGCCCAGCTCACCATCAAAACCAGCGCCGACTGCAATTTCAAATCACCCCGTGAAGACATCCAAATCGTTGTCGAACGCTGGCCCGTTGAGATGCTCAATCAAGCCTATATTGAGTCTGATTGCTATGTCTCAGCGAGCCTCGGTGAGGGCTGGGGACTCCCCATCATGGAAGCCATTCGAAGCGGCTTACCCGTATGCGCCAACCTCTGGGGCGGACATTCCAGTATGCTGACCAGTGAAAGCTGCTTTGAGATTGAACATCAGGAAATCCCCCAAGTATTCGCGCCACGACCAGAGGTCTATGCTCCGGGACAGACTTGTGGATTTTCATCGGAAACTCGGATCTCTAAGGCCCTGCGCCGAGCCGTAAACTCGAGCGAAAATGAACGCAAAAACATCAGCGCCAAAGCCCTTAATAGACTGAATCAGGATTTCTCGATAGATGCTTTTAAGGAACGGATTTCTGCTGCCTTCATCTAAGAAACGCTCGAATGAACCAACTCTTCGAGGCTCCCATCGGCAAAAGGGAGTCTGGCAAAAATCAATAATCCGACCGGCTTGCCTGCATACGTAATGGATGTACCGTGACACGAAAGGATTCTTTGGATTCTCGATTCAAGCGGGCATCAAGATACCCAGGAAATAATTGCTCAGCCTCTTCAAAGCAACTACTAGCACCCGATGATTTGCTCGCTTTTTTCAAAGCGACGCCAAGATTATTCAAAGCATCAGCCCTCCGATGCAACTCCACCGCCCTCTCAAGACAAGGCAGCGCTTCAGTCCAGCGATCATTCAGCAATGACAGAGTTCCTTCTGTAAAAGCAAAACGCCAAGCTTCCAAAACGAGATAGGGTCCCGC
>JBCCBL010000101.1:0-9030 GCA_039034055.1 Verrucomicrobiota bacterium
CCAAAAATAAACCGAAGGTCGTCTCGGTGGAGGTGAAATCTTCGCTTCGACTATGCTACCAGAGGAGCCACTTCCAGCGCACCCGAAACCGATGAACCTGAGACCGCTCCCAGTACCCCGCCCTCAGGCTCGAACGGGTCTTTTACTATGCGAAGACGACGTCCGCAGTTGGGAGTTGTTTGAAGACCCTGGTTTGTTTGACGGACTGGCCTCAATCTTCCCAACGGAAATATACCATAAACATAGCATACAAGAATCGACTATTTCGTTTCGAAAAAATCTCTTGAAGGAGTCGGCAGCTCAATCTGGACTCTCGGGAGAACGTATTCATTTTATCGATCAGAAAGCGCTCGGAAAAGAAATTTTGCAATGGGCAAAATCTCGCCATCTCGAGCACCTCATGATTGCTGAGCCAGCCGTTGGGTTTTGGTCAGAATTATGGCCAGGTGCAAAACAGATTCTCCAGGACAACGGTGTCCGAGTCACCGAATTTAGACGCCCTTGGGATACCGCCTTCTATCCCCACGCGCGCAAAGGCTTTTTTAACTTGAAGAGGGAAATACCACGGGTGCTCGAATCATTCAAATAGATGGAAGCACTTGGACCAGTCGTTATGAGGCAGCGTTGGGAATCGCTCCTGTTTTTGCATTGGGAAATGCCGACAGACTCTATTCAGGAGATGCTTCCTGAGGGACTCTACGTTGATACCTATTCGGGCCAGGCCTATATCGGTGTAGTGCCCTTTTTGATGCGTAAAGTGAGGCCGCGCTTCCTATTTTGCGTGCCGGGTATTTCCAATTTTTTGGAGCTTAATCTGCGGACCTACGTCGTAGACGATGAAGGGCGAAAGGGGGTCTGGTTTTTCTCTTTGGATGCGAATCAGCGACTGGCCGTCTGGATTGCTCGTAAATGCTTCGCGCTTCCATACTATTTTGCGAAGATGAAATACAAGCGGGGGGATGACGGCTTCGCGTATTTTGATTCGTATCGAGCGGGCTCAGCAGCGCAGCGTTTCGGCTATCAAAAAACATCGAAGGCTGAAGAGGCTCGGGAAGGGAGCTTTTCCCATTTCCTTGTCGAGCGTTATTCATTGTTTTCAAGCGACGAACAGACGGGCCGACTGTATCTCGGCCATATCAGACATCGACCCTACCGGCTCGCAACCGTGGAAATATCTTCCTATAGCGAAGAGCTGTTCAAATTGAGCGGATTTGAATGTCCCGGACGTTTACCCGATCACCAAATCTATGCTGAACCAGTCGACGTAGACATTCATCCTATGAGGCGATTGAGATGAGTGGGAAATACGAATACAAATCTGTTGGGATCGTGTGGTTTAAGCGAGACTTAAGATTGAGCGACCATCGAGCCTTAGTCAACGCAGCGCGCCAGCACCCATGTATCATTCCGGTCTATCTGAGGGAGCCAGCAATTCGAGCGCTGCCCGATTTCGGAGAACGGCATGTTGAATTCATTGAGGCATGTTTGTCTGAGTTGAAGCAGGAGTTAAGGGCCAAAGGGAGTGATTTGTTGATCCTAAATATGGATGCGCTTGAGGCGCTTCAGTGGATTTTTTCACATTTCCCATTCCAAGCAATCTACGCCCATGAGGAAACCGGGAATGGAGCTACCTACGCGCGAGACAAAGCGGTGTCGGCTTGGTGCGATGAGAGGGGAGTGGTCTTCGAAGAGTATTCCCAAAATGGAGTTCAACGCCGGCTGCAGAGTCGCGATGGGTGGGCGCGGATTTGGCACCAAAGAATGAGCCAGCCGATCATTGATGAGCCGGCATCGCTTCCAGGGTTTCCGAAGTCCTTGGCCGAGGCCGGAGAGCTAATAAGCGATCCGACTGCAAAGCGTCACCATCAGGTAGGAGGCCGTCGTCGGGCGGTCGATACTTTAGAAAGCTTCCTGCTGGAGCGTGGGCGCGCATATCACCGTGAGATGTCGAGTCCGCTGAGCGCGGAGACCAGTTGTTCTCGGCTTTCGAGCTACCTCAGCTACGGATGCCTATCGATGCGGGAGGTGGTTCAGACCGCTGAGATGCGCCGGTTAGCAATCAAAGAGTCGGGAAGTCGCGCCTTTCCGATGCGTCCCATCAGCAGTTTCCTTTCGCGCTGTCACTGGCATTGTCACTTTATGCAAAAGCTCGAGAGCGAGCCGGAAATTGAATCACGTTGTTTTAATCGAGCCTGTGATGATCTGCGTCCACGCAATGCAAATAGGGAGTGGTTAAATGCCTTTAAGCTCGGTCAAACTGGCTATCCATTTTTGGATGCATGTATCCGATTCTTGGATGCTCACGGTTGGATAAATTTCCGTATGCGGGCTATGATTACCTCTTTTGCAGCGTACAATCTGTGGATCGATTGGCGGGACTTCAAGGATTGGCTAGCATGCCAATTTCAGGATTACGAGCCCGGGATTCATTACAGTCAACTGCAGATGCAGAGCGGGGTTACCGGAATCAATACCCTGCGTATTTACAGTGTTGTGAAGCAGGCCTACGATCATGATCCCAAGGGTGTATTCGTACGGAGGTGGGTTCCCGAATTAGCAGGAGTGCCTGATAGCTACCTTCATGAGCCCTGGAAATTGTCGATTGCCGACCAAGACAAACACGGTGCTCGCTTGGGGAGCGTCTACCCAATGCCCATTGTTGACCTTCCAGAGAGCGTCAAACATGCACGCGCGAAATTTGCCCAGTTGCGGCGAGACTCCCGCTATTGGGAAGAAGGGGAGCGCGTTAAGGAGAAGCATGCAAGTCGTAAGAATCAGGAACCACGCCCACGTAAACCGCGTAAACAATCCGGGAAGGAACAACTTGAGTTTCCCCTTACCGCTGATGAGTGAATCGGATCCTATCGAATCGGTAATGATCGAGCTGCTCGAAAAGCGTGGTTTGGACAAAAGCTGCTGCCCATCGGAGGTCGCACGATTGCTTTCGAACGAGTGGCGACCTCTTATGAGCGAGGTCAACGTGATTGCGCGAAAATTGGCCAAAGACGGTCGTATCAGGATAACTCAGAAGGGGCAGGAGGTGGAGCCGGATTCGCTTAAAGGCCCTTATCGTATCAGATTATTGGAATGAAAAAAGGATTCTTTGTTTTAGGAAATCAGCTCTTCGCGAAAGAGTATCTGCCTGTGGACACAGATACTCCGGTATTTATGGCTGAAGATCTTGGTTTATGCACCTATGTGAAACATCATAAGCAAAAGATCGCGCTCTTCCTTTCGGCGATGCGGAGCTATGCAGATGAATTGCAGGGTGGTGGATTTATGGTATGCTATAAATCCTTTGATCTTGAAGAAAAGCCCTCGACCAAAGAGTCCTTTGTTGAAGGGCTCTTGCGATTTATCAAGAAACACAAGATCACCGAATTGCACTTCTTTGAGATCGAGGATCGCGCTTTTGAGGAAGTAATCAAAGCAGCCTTGAAACGGAGCGAAGTAAACCTGATCGAACATCCGAGCCCGATGTTTTTGACGTCTCGGGACGACTTCGGTGCATTCCTTTCCAAATACAAACCCTTTATGGCGCGCTTCTATGAATGGCAGCGCAAGCGGCTGAAAGTGCTGGTCGATGCGAACGGCAAGCCTGTAGGAGGTAAGTGGAGTTTTGATACGGAGAATCGAAAGAGATTACCCAAAAAAATAACGCTACCGGAAGAGCCATGGTCAAGCGCGACGCGCCATACTCAAGCCCTCATTCCGTGGGTAAATCAGCATTTTCCTGAGCATCCGGGGGTTTTGAGTGAAGAGGGTTGGTGGCTGCCCACGGAGCGTCGACACGCTAAGCAGTGGCTCGAAGATTTTCTGGAACAGCGCTTTCATAGCTTTGGAGATTACGAAGATGCGATCAGCCAGCGTGGGGTGGTTCTTTTTCATAGTGCGCTCACGCCGTCTTTGAACATGGGCTTGTTGACCCCGCAAGAGGTGGTCGAAGCAGCGCTTACATACGCCGATGCAAATTCGGTGAATTTAAACAGTTTAGAGGGCTTTATCCGACAAGTCATCGGGTGGCGTGAGTTCATCCACGGTGTGGATCGAAATTTCGGGTCCCAGCAGGAGGCATCTAATTTCTTTGGCCACGAGCGTATACTTGGTTCGCAGTGGCACGATGGCACTACGGGTATTCCGGTGCTTGATGATACCATAGAGCGTCTTGATAAATACGGCTGGTGTCACCATATTGAGCGCTTGATGGTATTAGGAAATTTGATGCTTCTGTGCGAAATTGATCCACGAGATGCGTACCGTTACTTTATGGAGTATTTTGTTGATTCAAGTGATTGGGTGATGGGTCCCAATGTCTATGGTATGGCGCTTTTTAGCGATGGAGGAATTTTTGCCACCAAGCCCTACATCAGCGGGAGTAATTATCTCATTAAAATGAGCGATTATCCGAAGGGTCCCTGGTGCGATATCGTCGATGGGCTGTATTGGCGTTTTGTCGAAAAGAAGCAGCAATACTTGAAGAGCAACCCTCGGCTATCGCTCATGCTTGGCTCGCTGCGAAAGATGGATCCTGCGCGTAAGCAGCGCATTTTCGAGGCGGCCGAAACATTTATCGAAGAGACGACCCAGAAGCCGTAACTCTAGCAAACTAGGTAGCCTCGGTGTTTTTGAAGGCGTCTAAAAGTCGAGTGAGTGTCGCCGAAGAGCGCCTTTTGGCCCAAATCCGAGTTTTCTCATCTCGATGAAACTCGTTTCACCTCGATTCGAAGCTCTCGAATTTCATCTCAAAGTTCATCTAATCCGCTCGCTCAGACTTTTTAGACACCCTCTTTGAGATCGAGAGGACTGCTCCGGTGGTTCCCTTTTTGGCTTCCTTCGGCGATGCTCGCTCGATAGCAAACTGAGAGATGAAATTCCGGCCCATTGAGGAAAGAGACATTCCGGCGATTTTTAAAGTGCGCATCGCCACCTGGCATAATGAAATGGGCAAGGAGCAGATGACTCAGCTGGGGATTACGCATGATTCCGTCAAGGAGATGCTTTTGTGTGGTTCCCATCGAGGCTGGCTTTGTGAGATCGATGAGGCGGTCGTCGGATTTGCCATGGGCAACCAGTCAAATGGTGAAATGTGGGTTGTCGCGGTGCTTGAGGAGTGCGAGGGTAGGGGGATCGGGAAAAACCTGATATCATATGTTGAAACATGGCTGTGGTCTGAAGGATGGTCTGAGATTTGGCTGACTACTGATCCCGATGAATCGGTGCGCGCGGTGGGGTTTTACCGGCATTTAGGCTGGGTCGATTGGAAGCTCGATCGAGATCGTTATATGCGTAAGCGAAATCCTCAGAATTTTGATGACTAATGGTGGCAGCCGTGGCGGTTCTGGTTTGGAATCATCAAAAACTTCCAGGGTCGGAACGGTTTGCATTAGACAGTGCACTCGATAGCGAATTAGCGCACGTAAATTGCTCTGACCAAAGGAATCTAATGCGTGGGAGATGTTGAAGAGAGATCTGAAACAAATTGAGTTTTTCAAATTGAATATTTTTTATTATGATAATCTCGACTGTTAAAGAAGTGAAGCCGGATGAAAACCGGGTTGCCCTGATTCCAGCGGGCGTAGAACTTTTCTGTGAAGATGGACACACCGTCTTAGTTGAAAAAGGTGCGGGATCGGGTAGTGGGTTTTCTGACGAAGAATATGTAAAGGCCGGTGCGGAGATTGTCGCTACCGCAGCGGAAGTGTGGAGCCGTGCGGAAATGGTCTTGAAAGTGAAAGAACCACAACCTTCGGAATTTCCTCATATTCGTGCCGGGCAGATTTTATTTACTTATTTTCATTTCGCGGCCGACAAAGCCCTCACTCAGGCAATCATTGACGCAAAGTGCATTGCCATCGCTTACGAGACTATCACCGACGAGCGAGGTGGCCTTCCGCTGCTCACCCCGATGAGCGAGGTAGCGGGTCGCATGGCGATACAACAGGGTGCAAAATATCTCGAAAAAGCTCATGGGGGGCGCGGCATTCTTCTCGGAGGCGTGCCCGGGGTGCCGCCGGCGACTGTTGTGGTTTTGGGTGCTGGAACGGTTGGCCTGAATGCCACTAAGATGGCCGCAGGGCTCGGCTGCTTGACCTATGTTCTGGATATAAATTTAGAACGATTGCGCCACTACAGTGACATCATGCCTCACAATGTGATTACCATGATGTCGAACCGCGCCAACTTGCGCAAAGCGCTCGCGGATGCGGATCTTGTCGTATCCAGTGTTTTGATACCCGGTGCGAAGGCCCCCAAGCTCATTCGCAAAGAGACTCTCAAGCAGATGAAACCGGGTTCGGTCATAGTCGACGTGGCTATCGACCAAGGAGGCTCTACCGAGACCTCGCGCCCAACGACACACCGCGATCCCATTTATGAGGTCGATGGGGTCATTCATTATTGCGTGACGAATATGCCCGGTGCCATGCCGTTGACCAGCACCCATGCCTTGACGAACGCCACCACTCGTTATGCTCAGGCCATTGCTAATAAAGGTTACAAACAAGCGATGCAGGACTCCGTTTCCATTGCTAATGGCGCCAATGTTATCTCTGGAAAGATTACCAACAGTGCGGTGGCGCAGGCCATTGGGATCGAGTTCACCCCGCTTTCCGAAGTCTTGGTGCAGTAGTGTCTCGCGCGCTTTGTCGGTGGAAGCGCAGGGTGCTGCGTTGATAATATTGGGAATTTTCTCTGAGTTCGCAGGTTGGCGCGAGACTTGATGCGGGGTTGGTATGGATTACCAAGTTAAACGACAAATTAGCGTAGCGCTCGAGAATCGTCCCGGATTGCTCGCACAGATAGCTAAATTGATCGGCGATGCTGGGGTGAATATTGAAGGAATCAGTGTCATCGACAATGTGGAGCAAGGGATGGTGCGGCTGGTGGTCTCTGATTGCGAGAAGTGCCGGGCTCTACTCCGAGAACAAGGCTTTTACCTGATCGAGGCGGATGTCATTGAGGTCTTCATCCCAAACGAAATTGGAAGCCTCGCGCAAATTGCCTCAGTGTTTGCGGATCGTAAGATCAATATCGACTATGCTTATGGGACCGACAATCAAAAGAGAGGGACCATGGGCTTATTCATCAAGGTTTCGGATCTCGTGGTCGCCGAAGATCTCATAAAATCCCTTTGAGGATTTCTCAATGAGCGACCGACCCAGCGTGATCCAACCCAACACCGTCGGGATTATGCCGGCTGGAGCCCTCGGAGTGGCTCAGTTTTATTGGCTCACGGATCAAGCGAAAGATTTTTCCGGGCGTGTCTTTTTTATGGAACGCAAAGACTCTCGAAGCGCGGCGCAGGTTCGTGATGAAGGGAAGCTTTATTTGCGTGAAAATGAAATTGATCGTGGCATTGACCTAGATCGAATTTGGCGACCAGACCTTGCCCGATGTCTCAAGGAAGGCAAGCTACCTGAGGTTATCCTAATCGCGACGAATCCAGACCAACTCTTGCCGGTGATCCGCGAAATAGTTGAGTTCATTGAGGCGCTCTATGAAGACGATCGACTATTTGTCGATCATCCTGATATGCCGAAAATGGTGCTCTGCTCAAACGGAATCTATTTTCAGCGAATTCGGGCGGTTTTTATAGAAACCCTTGAGGAATCGATTCTTTATGGCCGCCTGCCAGACCTCTGGCCAGAAACGATGCCTAAGATAATCGGGCGTCTCCTACGAGGTGTTACCATTCAATCTTCGATACGCATAGGCGGTGGATCGAAGGCTGTCTATCGGCCTGGGCCTCCCGGATTGACTCAGCTAGCAGGCACCGCTGACGCGCATCGATTGCGAGCCTTCGAAATCCTGCGAGAGGGGCAGGCCCCTTATGAAGAGTGCGGCTTCGATACACCCACCCATGTTGAATTCAAAAAAGCCCTCATAAACCTCATCGGCAATTTTCTCGGCATGATTTATTGTATCGATGATGAGGGGACTTTCGAGGCTCTCCGTATGCGAGATATCTATCGAGAGGAAAATTTATTCGAGATCCGCACATTAATTTTCAGTGTAGTCGAAATCGGCAAGGCGGTGAAGGCATTTCAGCGAGACCTAGACCCCGAAGATGTATTTGAACAAATAAACAAAAAGACCCTCGCTTATCTCGATCACAAATCAAGCAGTGTTCAGCTACTCGAACACTTGGTGAAAAGCGGTAAGCCACCGCGTGAGATCACTCCAACCGAATATTGGTTGCTCAATCCTTTGCAGCAATATGCGAGAGCAGGTGGCCTCACGGAAGCCCTTGCTTTCCTGAATAGCCTAGAGCAACGACTCCTCGAAAAATTTTCAAAACTGCCAGGGTAGCGGTCAGGCATATTTTTGAGTTATTGCAGGCCGTTATGATTCAACTTTAAAATAGGGGCCCGTGTATTATCAATGGTGTGCTCGTCGAGACGAATTTACTTCGAGAGCCGTTTTTACTGAAGATGTGATTATTTCGCCGGTTTAGGTAAAACCGTATAAAGATGTTGAGATCGCGTTCTCTGAAAATGATCAACGAGGCGTCGATCAATCCGTCGATCCTGCCTGAGGCAAAGTTCAATATACGCGAAATGCCTACTCGAAAAGCCCTGCGATGGCTAAATGAAACACTCGCGAGGTTTTGCGAACGAAGACCCGATCACTCGCCGGCGCCGCATCTAAGCCAGCCATTGCGCCGCGTGCTCAATGAGCTTTCGAAAACAGCGAAGCATATTGGCCAAATCCACGCTCCTCCAAATCGCTCGCCGGAATGAAACCCAGCGCAGCCGAGTTGATGCAATAGCGCAGACCGGTCGGCGCGGGACCATCGTTGAACACATGCCCAAGGTGGGAAATATCGTCGCCCGTACGCACCTCCGTGCGGACCATGCCGTAGCTCAGATCTCGCTTGGTCGTGACCACTCCGTCCTCAATCGGCTCGGTGAAGCTGGGCCAGCCGGTGCCGCTCTTGAATTTGTCTGTCGAACTGAACAGTGGGGATGCTCTTCGGCGGCGGTTCGGATGCCATCGATTTCGCGCAGTACGCGTCGCGCCCTTGGAATAACC
>JBCCBL010000102.1:0-8976 GCA_039034055.1 Verrucomicrobiota bacterium
CATGCGCTCGATAATTTAAGCCAACTCCATAAATCGCGCGTGGATCAATTGGCGACAACAAATGCTCAACCTCCGCGATGTCTCCGGTCACTTCAAAGTTGCCGAAATTACCCACGATTTTAAGAGGAGGCAAACCACTCCCCCTCCATTCACAAAAGCCGACTTCCCCGTCTTTATCCAGATAGCGCGCAATCTTCATAGCGGTCAAGGGATAGGGCCGGGTTCCACGAGAGCAAGGATTAAGGAAACTCAAAAAATCTACAAATCGCGAAAAAAAACCTCAGTAACTGAAAAAAAGGCCGCGCTCGTTCTCGCGACTATCGATGCTTGCGAGGGTGAAAACGCGCATGTTCATCAAGCAGTCTTTCATGATCTACCGAAGTATAAATTTGAGTGGTCGCGATATCTGCGTGGCCAAGCATTTCCTGAATTGCTCGAAGATCCGCCCCACCGGCCAAAAGATGCGTTGCGAACGAATGTCGCAGAATGTGAGGTTTTACGTTTTTGGGGATTTCCGCGTTCTCAGCGGCCTTCTTCAACATCACCCATACCGTCTTTCGCGAAATCGCAAGGCCGCGGTTTGAGAGGAAAACGGCACTTCCAGTATTGGGTTTGACAAACGCCGGACGAGCTACCGTCAAGTAGTCGCGGACCGCTTGAACAGCGCTACGACCCAGAGGAACAAAACGCTCTTTCGATCCCTTTCCAAAAACACGGATAACCCCATCGTCCAAAAGCAGCTGATTGAGCGTCAAACCGCATAATTCGCTCACGCGCAAACCACTCGAATAAAAAAGTTCGATAATCGCCAGATCACGGATCCCGCGCGGCTCATGCCGACTCGGCACCGCGAGCAAGCGTTCCATCTCTTGAATGGTGAGGACCTCCGGTAATTTTCGTCGCAGCGTCGGCCCAGTGAGTAATTCCGTGACATCTTCAGTCAAAAAACGCTCCTGGACCATAAAGCGGATAAAAGCCCTCAACGCCGAAAAGCGGCGGGCTACCGTGGATACAGCCATACCCTCTTTTCCCATTTGTACCAGCCAAGAAGATACGTGAGCTGCATCCATATCCGACCATTCCGCGACGCCCATAGCTTCCATGAAATCCGCGCAGGCCGCTAAATCATTTCCATACCCTTCACTCGTATGATTCGAAAGCCCTCGCTCCAAACCAATCCATACCAAAAACTGCTCTACCCGTTCGCTGAAAGGTTCTGGAATATCATCAATTGAAGGCATACCTATTCAGATGGCGATTCGGCGAATTCAGCCCATGTCGCACCCCACCCACCAGAAGAGCTATCGCACAGATAAAACCGAACCACGTTCGGATGCGCCCCCAAAATGCGATGAACAATCTCTCGCTGGGTCCCGATGCCCTTCCCATGAATAATGCGCACGCGCCGGAAATTCTTCTCACGGGCCAATTCAAGATAATCTAGAACCACCTCAGGCACCTCTTTAGGACGAAAGGTGTGCAAGTCCAGTTCCTCGGTAATTGGATACTCGATTGGCTCATTGTGTTCAGGAAAATCAGATAAATCGCCCATACTCAGACATTGATAGCTAATCTGATTTAGGCCAACGCGGAACACAAATGTTGCCAAACTGCCGCGCGAGCCTGACAAAATGTCGGCATTATCCGTAGTTTTGCAAGAGATATGGCCATACCTGACAACACTTCACGTTTCTCAGATCGCGTAGAGAACTACATCAAATATCGCCCATCATACCCAAGCGCGGTCGTCGATTTTCTCAATGATACTCAGCGCCTGAAGCGCGGTGCGGTGATCGCCGATATCGGATCTGGAACAGGGAAACTGTCAGAAGTGTTCTTGGAACAGGGGTTTCCAATCATCGGGGTAGAACCCAATCGCGAGATGCGCGAGGCAGCCGAGTCTCTCCTCCGCGAATATTCAAAATTCGAAAGTATGGAGGGCACCGCTGAGACTACCCGACTGCCGCGTGATTCTTGCGATCTAATCATCAGCGGCCAGGCCTTCCACTGGTTCGATATTTCGCAAACGCGTAAAGAATGGCAACGTATCTTAGCCCCCTCAGGCTGGGTTGTCCTGATCTGGAACGAACGCGACGTAAATTCTGCATTCCTCGCCGATTATGAGAAATTCCTGCGCATTCATGCTCGATCCTACGCGGAGGTGACCCATCGCAATATCGAGGACGCGACGATCGAACGTTTCTTTCGCGCCAACTCAATGGACCTCAAGGAATTTTCGAATCACCAGCTCTTTGATTTCCCCGCACTCCTTGGACGATACATGTCATCCTCCTATGCATACACTTCCAGTGACCCCGAGTTCAGAACGGCATTAGAGACGCTTCGCTCCCTATTTGAAATCCATCAAATAAACGACCGGGTGCGCTTCGACTATCGTACTCGCGTCTACACCGGGCAACTTCCCGAGTAAGCGGCTGGTTCTGCATCAATCTTCGAGCCCAAGTTCTCGAAGGCTTTTCAAGGTAACCTTTCTATCCCACGGCTCATCAGTGAGGTTCGCGGGATCGCGAAACACGTAGGTCGCCGCAGAAATCGTTTCACCTGACTCCAAGGTAGTTTCGACGAGCAACCGCTCGTATTCATCGCCCTCGAAGGCATCGAGTGTTTTCCAATCAGTTTCCGATAATCCTGAAAGGACCCTACCAGCCGTCGAGGATTCTGAAGACTCGGCGACAATCCCTGGATACACAGCATTTCGGACTCTAAAACGCCTGTAACCGCGAACCACCGCTGGATTCATTTCCAGAGCATGGCCGAGCAAACGACGAAGCACCTCGGGCTCCATAAGCGTTCCATAGACAAAAAGGTGTTCCGGATACCCGCCCATGCATCAAGCCATTTAGCGACATTCGCCTATTGCGCAACTCAAGAGCCTCGCTTTTACTCCCAGGCTTCATTTTTTGGCAAAGCATTCAATGGCACTATCTTCTACATTCACGCTTGGTCTCTTGCAGTCTAAGTCAAGGGGCTCCCCTGAGAAGAATCTCGAAATCACCGTCGGTCAGATTCGGAAAGCGGCCGCGCAGGGAGCCCAAGTCGTCGTGACTCAGGAGCTATTCCTCTCAGACTATTTTTGTGTAAAACAGGACGAACGTGCATTCGAGCTTGCCGAGACCATTCCTGGACCAACCAGCGATGCCCTGTCTGCCCTGGCAAAGGAACACCAAATCGTCATTGTGGGATCCCTTTTTGAAAAGCGCATGGCCGGGATTTACCACAACACTGCAGTCATTATCGATGCGGATGGCTCTTTACTGGGAACTTATCGGAAAATGCACATCCCTCAAGATCCAGCATTTGAGGAAAAATTCTATTTCACTCCAGGTGATCAGGGATTCAGAACTTGGGAGACTCGCTACGCCAAATTGGGCGTCTTGATCTGTTGGGATCAATGGTTCCCGGAAGCCGCCCGACTCACTGCGATGCAAGGCGCTGAGGTGCTCATCTATCCAACAGCAATCGGTGGGCTCGCAGACGAGTCAGTCGAAAATGTGCGCCGCCAACACCTCGCTTGGGAAACTATCCAGCGTGGTCACGGCGTGGCTAATGGCTGCTACTTGGCTGCTATCAATCGGTGCGGCGCTGAAGCCCCGATTAACTTCTGGGGACAGTCTTTCATCAGCGATTTCTCAGGCGAAATCTTGCAGCGCGCGTCCAGCAAAGAAGACGCCATCCTCATCCAGAGCTGCGACCGTAATGCCCTTGAATCTCATCGACGCACCTGGCCCTTTTTCCGCGACCGTCGAATCGATGCCTACGATTCCATAAGCCAATTAACCAGCGATTGAGCAGGTCTATCAATTACCGAACACATCATGAGACAACCGAAGTCACCCAGATCCAGCGGCTACTTGCTCCCTCCTGAATGGCATAGACAATCCGCACTATGGCTCTCCTGGCCCCTGAATCCGAAATGGTGGAATGGCCAAATTGCTGAGATTTCTCAGACCTTTGCCGAAATCACGAAGCAGGCGGCCCGCTTCCAACCCGTTTTCATCAATTGTGTGGCGCGGGCGCAGGAAGAAGCGCGCAAATTACTTGAGTCGATGAATACAGAAATGGAGAAGGTTCGATTTTTCGATATCCCAACCGACGATGTCTGGATCCGAGATCACGGTCCGATCTTCGTAAAAAACGAAAAAAACGGGCAGATTGCAGTCACCGACTGGGAGTTCAATGGCTGGGGCGACAAGTTTCCCGACTACGCGCGAGATAACAAAGTCCCCGTCGAGATTGCAGATTCCCTGGGCATTCCTCGATTCCGATACGCGCTCTGTCTAGAGGGAGGCGCCATTGAAACCAACGGTCGCGGCTATTTGATGACGACCCGTTCCGTCCAGCTCAATGAAGCGCGGAACTACGACCTCAGCGAATCCGAATATCAACGCATCTTCCATCATGCTCTGGGCGTCGATGAGTTCATCTGGCTCGAAGATGGCCTGGCCTTCGACGACACCGATGGACATATCGATAATGTGGCTCGTTTCGTCGACCGAAGACATATCCTTATTGCGACCACTCAGGATCGCGATCATCCAAGCTATCCCAGCCTAAGGCACAATAAGCTGAAACTCGAAGGCATTCACATTCACGGGAAGATGCCTCAAATCACCGAACTGCCGATCCCGGACTCCTTTCACGACAAAAAGCATCCAATTCCCGCAAGCTACCTGAACTACGTAGTGATCAACGGCGCAGTCCTGGCACCGCAATTCGGCCAACCCGACAAAGACTCCCAAGCTTTGGAAATTCTCGGCTCCGTGTTTCCGAAGCGAGAGATTATCGGTATCGACTGCAAACTCTTGGTTGAAGAGGGCGGCACCTTACATTGCTGCACCTGCAATGTATTTTAACTCCCACTTTATCTTGCCGAATGTTTGCTAATCATTGGAACGACACTCCATTATCAATTTTTATGGCATTAGAATCAGAAACTGACTTCGTTTTTATTGGCGGTGGCATCATGAGCGCAACCCTTGGGGCCATGTTGAAGACACTCGAACCTTCGGCGCGCATGACTGTTTTTGAGACACTCGACGAACTCGGCTTAGAAAGTTCCAACGCCATGAACAATGCGGGAACCGGACACGCGGCGCTCTGCGAATTGAATTATACAAGCGCGAATCCAGATGGCTCTATAGATACCTCGAAAGCAGTTGGCATCTACGAGAAATTTGAGCAATCAAAGCAGTTTTGGTGCTATGCACTAGAACACGGGATGATCGGCGACCGGGATTCCTTTATCAAGCGGGTGCCTCATATGAGTTTTGTTCTGGGCGAAAAAGATCAATCCTTCCTCAGCAAGCGATACCAATCCATGAAGGATCATCATTTCTTCGCGGATATGGAGTATACCACCGACTGGGAAATCGACGAGAAATGGGCTCCCCTCCTAACCCAAGGACGGGACCGATCCAAACAATTTGCGCTGACTTCAATCGCAGGAGGTAGCGATGTTAATTTTGGTAATTTGACCCGGATGTTTTTCACAAGTCTAGAAAAGAAAGAGGGTTTCAATATTCATACCTGCCATAAGGTCACCGACTTGAAAAAATCCGGGTCTCGTTGGCGAATATCCGTAAAGGACCTCGCGGAGGGGACTTCGAGGACCGTGTCGGCTAAATTCGTCTTCATTGGCGGAGGGGGTGGCGCTCTGAAACTCCTGCAAAAGTCGAAAATCCCGGAGGCAAAAGGCTTCGGTGGGTTTCCCGTAAGTGGACAGTGGCTTGTATGCTCGAAACCAGAGATCGTCGAACAACACTTCGCAAAAGTCTACGGAAAGGCGGCCGTAGGAGCGCCGCCAATGTCAGTCCCTCACTTGGACACCCGGGTGATTGACGGAAAGAAAGAGGTCCTTTTTGGCCCATATGCGGGTTGGACTCCAAAATTCCTCAAAACCGGATCTCACCTCGACCTTTTCTTGTCTATTAGCGCGGACAACATCCTGCCGATGCTCGCAGTTGGCAAAGACAACATGGATTTGACCAAATATCTCATCGGCCAAGTTATGCAGTCTCAAAAAGACCGAATTGAATCACTTCAGGCCTTCTTTCCAGATGCGCAGTCTAAGGACTGGCGGCTCGAGAATGCTGGACAGCGTGTCCAAATTATCAAAAGGGATCCTAAAAAGTTTGGCGTCTTGCAATTTGGAACCGAGGTGGTCGCCTCAAATGACGGCTCCGTTGCCGCGCTTTTGGGCGCATCCCCCGGTGCCTCGACGGCGGTCTCCATCATGCTCGAATTACTCGAAAAGTGCTTCCCGAAGAAAATGCAATCTGACGCTTGGCGTGAAAGACTTAGCGAGCTTGTTCCTACCTACGGAATCAAACTCGCCCAGGATCCTGAGGCCTTCTCAAAAGTCCATGATACCGTGGATTCAAGACTTGGATTGAAAGCCTGATTAAACGATTGGCGTTAGATCTCTCAATCCCGTCGCCACCACTCATCGTCAAGTTTTTCTGCAGTGCCGTCTTTCTGACCCTCGATATAGCTTCGCGCTGCTTCGAGCTGCTCAAGCTCCGCACGACGCGACGCGATCGTTTTTTCCAGGTCGATATCATCGCGGGATTTTTGAATGTTATCCAAAGCCAAACGTTCCTCATCAGAAAGAACGTATCCAGGAACTTCAGACTCGCGGATGCCCATGATGTTTAGCATCCGTGGATCTATAACATCACGATAATCAGAGCCATCTGGGGATAAGGTTTTCGCGGTAATAAAAATAATCAAATTCCGAGTTTGAAGCGTGTCTGCATCACTGCGAAACAAGCGTCCAAGGACTGGAATGTCTCCGAGAACGGGCACCTTAGTCTGGGTCGTTGAAGTCTCATTTTCCATCAAGCCTCCGAGCGCTAATGTGTATCCGTCCTTAATAGTAACGGTAGTTTCGGTACGGCGACTCGCGATGATCGGAATTTCTGCGCCGCTTGCACCGCCAAAGGTGACCGTTCCCTGACGCGATGAAACTTCCGGTAAAATATCTAAATTGATGAAGCCTGCACTGTTTACTTGTGGGGTCACCTCTAGATTGATGCCGATATCTTGATATTCGAAATTGCTGATTTCGTATCTTCCCAACTCATCATTATACGTATAACTCGGGATCGGATAGCGTTCACCGATTGATATCAATGCGGGTTCGTTATTAAGCGTTACAATTGTTGGGTTCGACACGAGTTTCACATCGTTGAGTGACTCCAATGCACTGAGAACCACACTGAAGCCATCTGCGGTGAGCACAACTTCGTCCGCCCTACTGAACGTCTCTGTGTTCGTTAAAGACGAAGTCGGCAAGGTGTAGGTCGCGATATTTCCATCCGTATCAGACAGAACGGGGGTGTAGGGAACATTGTTTGGCGGAACATAACCAGGTGGAACTGTCGCTGGATTCCCGGATGTGACTTGGTTGATGTAATCATCCCCTGGAATATTCCAATTTTCGGCGGGTCCTGGATTGGTAAACTCGATAGTCTGATCGAGAGCCTTACTGATGGTTCTAGTAATTTCCGAAGTGCCAATCTCATAACCTCCGAGAGAACTCCAATTAATTCCAAGGCTCTTCGTATCACGATCAGTCACCTCTACAAATTTGGACTCGATTTTCACTTGAAGGGTTTCACGATCCAGGCGCTCTATGATTTCTTGAATTTTATTCATGCGCGAAGGACGTTCGGTGATGATCAAAGCGTTCGACCGTTTGTCTACCTGGATTCGCCCACCAGCGTCGGCATTTACAAGAGGAGCGACGGAGCCTTGAATTTCCGAAGCATTCGCGAAATTGATAATAAATACCCGAGTGTCCACGGGCTCCACCGCAAGGTCCTCGATACTACGAACTTTTATAATGTTGGATTCCTCTAAGTATGTGAATCCCGTTGCCTCCAAAACTACTTCGAAGACTTGGCGCCACGTAACATTGCTAAGTTTTAAAGAAGATCTTCCCACGAGTGTATCTGGAATCACTAGGTTTAAATCATAAAGAAGCGCCACATTTCGCAAAATCGTCGAGACCTCCTCATCAAGATAATTTACCGAAATCGTTTCTTCTTCACCATACACAGGAGCTGGAGCTCCTCCTTGTGGGAGCTGCATTATCACTTCTTCCTCCCGTGAAATCTGTGGTGGCAATTCCGGTATCTCCAGCAAATCTGTGGTATCCCCGAGCGTTTCTACAGGCCCAGTCGTATCGACAATAACAGGAGGCACAGCAGGAACCTCATCGGACACCCAAATAACCGGCGCTGGCTCCGAGGCGGGTTCAACCTCTGATCTTAAAGCGGGATTAGTCTCCTCCTCGTTTTCTGGAAGCTCAATAAGGATATTCTCCGGGAGCCTGCTAGCCTCACGCTCGGGCGGGGTCTGCCCATAAAGAAAAAAGGGTGAAGCTGAGGCCAGCATCGTGAAATGGAGGATTCGGAGCTTTTGGCTCGCAATTAGCGTAGGGCAGTTTGGCAATCTCATATCGGAATTGGGCGACAGGGTTTTATCGGGCAGCATCGAGAATACTCACGCGCCGACGAAGGTTTTGGAGAAGTAAGGTAAATGATTCATCGGAGACTCTTTCTACTACGATGATGTAAGTCTCATCCTGAAAGGTGAAGGGGATCTCACTCCCGGCACCGATGAAAGTTCCATCTGCGGTAGTTACGAAGAAATTCGAACCAGCACTGAGCGTACCACGTATCCTGGATTTCAATTCTTCACCAGCGCTCTCGAGCACATCCATCGGGTCCACTTCGGTAGGCTCTGGCTCTTTCGGAACAACCATAACCACGGGCTCAGGAATCAATTCAGGCTCCTCTTCACTCTCCGGGTAGAACGGGTCTTTAAGGTCCTCAAATGCTGGCTCCTCTGCATTATACTCGGGCGACAAGATTTCTTCTAGAAATTCGATTGCTTGAGCGCGTTGCTTGAGCGAAACAACATGGCTCTTTCCTCCAGAAAGCTTAATCTGCA
>JBCCBL010000103.1:0-8965 GCA_039034055.1 Verrucomicrobiota bacterium
CAGCGTGCTAAAATCCCGACGATCTCTGGAGCGCGGACCGCGTTTGCAAGGTAATTGAAGGGATTCAAAATCTAGAACGCTTGACGCTGGGAAAATAAGGGGAGATCCACGAAATACATTAAAGGCACGAAAATGCGATGGGTCTAGATTTCGTGGCTTTCGCGCGCTTTGTGGATTAGGAATTAACTCTCGTTGGGAAACTCTTTATTCAAGCGTCCTTCAAGGTCAGTGACGCGTGCCTCCAGGGCTTCGTATTGGTCTTTAGTGTCAAGGTTGGCTCTTTGAAGCATCGAGGTAAATAGACCTTCCAGTTCGGTTTTCGCTTTTTCGGCCTGGGCTTTTCCATCCTCAACAATCTTGCTGGAGAGATTGGACGCTTCCTCTTGGGAAATTTTCCCTCGTGCCACAAGTTCTTCCAGTGACTCCTCAACTTTGTCCTTGGTCACGACTGCGAGACCCACGCCGGCCATCATAGTTTTTTTCACGAGATCGATCATGATGAGAAAATGAGACCATAAACGGGTGAACACAAGTTCTCATTCCCCGAGAAATCATCACTGCCTGGATTATTCGGCAGTCGGTTCTTCGCCGAGGAAGGCCTGCACGTTTTCTTCACCAATTTGAAGGGCTATCACTACGTCTGTGTAGTTTTTGTCGCCACCTCCATGCAAGTCTTCGAAACCAACGAGAAGGGTGTCTTCACCTACTACGCCATGGACGATCATATGGTCGGTTTGGTCATTGTTATTTTCTGCTGAAGCCGAGTAAACGCGCCCATTGTTGTGGTTCGCGCCGTTGCTAATAATGAAAAGATCCAACACTTCGCCCGCCTGTATCTCTCCCAGGTCGACATAGTCACCGGTTTTCAAAGGAGCCTCCTCAATGGGCTCTAAAGCTCCGGTGCTTTCACTGGCATTCGGAAAAATCAGTTTTGGGCTACCTTCATCGATGCCGATACCCGTGGTATTCACTCCTATGGAATTCCGGAAAGCTGCCGCTTCGGCGATAAAGTAAGCACGTACCTTTGAATTCGTTACAAGGGATAGATCACCGCTATCAACACTTAGATCGTGGCTTTTGATGTTGTCGCGACTATCATTAACCATGAAATCGATGATTCCTGGGAGTAGCTCATCACGAAAATCACGAGACCGTAGGTCAGAGTTCAGGTCTCGAACCAATCCGGCTATCGTCAATCCATGGGGCCTCGACGCTGACTGGGTGGGTACAAAGCCCAAGCCCTCGATGTATTCTCCGGGTCGATCGGAAATGGTCTCCTTAATATTGGGGTGCTCTGAATGGGCACTTCGGGAAGTGCTTTGGCTTGTAGCGTGTCCAGGAGAAAGACCTTGGGCCAAGCTTTGTTCCCGAATTTTTGCAAGTTCGATTCTCAACAGTTCCCGCTCTCGCTCGGCCGAGCTTAACTGCTTTCTGAGAGCATTGACGGGCTCCTGATTCGATAAGTCCGAGTTCTCCTCGGTGTTTGCCTTTACAATCGGTTCCTCAGTACTTTTGCCGCTTTCTAGTAAGCTATAAACCGCAACCCCTCCGAGGCCAGAGGCGATGCCAAGTAAAAATGAGATGGTGATCTTTATCATTTGTCAGACCGATATCTCAGGTTGTCTACCCCGCGATCATCACGAAGCAAGTTGATATTTTATGAATAAAATTCTTGCCCTGAAATTGCGTTTCAGTAGCTTTCTCCGTTTTCCCTAAATCTAAGTAGTTACAATTTATATGCCTACGATCAATCAACTAGTCCGCAAACCACGTCGCTTGGTGAAAGCCAAGTCGAAGTCTCCTGCGCTGGTATCCAACCCATTTCGCCGTGGAGTGTGCGTTCAAGTGATGACTCGTACGCCAAAAAAACCAAACTCCGCGATTCGCAAAGTCGCCAAGGTCCGCCTAACCAGTGGATTTGAGGTCATTGCTTACATCCCAGACGAAGGCCATAACCTCCAAGAGCACTCTATCGTGCTTGTTCGCGGTGGTCGTGTTAAGGACCTTCCCGGTGTGCGCTATCACATCGTCCGTGGTGCTCTGGACTGTGTAGGCGTCGAGAAGCGTCGCCGCAGTCGCTCTAAGTATGGTGTGAAGCGCCCTAAGGAATAATTTTCAAAACCCTTTTAAAATAGTTTGTCATGTCACGTCGTCACCGCGCAACCAAGCGTCCGATTACACCAGACCCACGCTACAATTCACAATTGGTAGCTTCACTGATTAACGCCGTTATGAAGAGCGGCAAAAAGACTGTTGCACAGAAGGTGGTCTACGGTGCCTTCGAACGCGTGAGTGAGAAGCTTGGCAAGGGTGATCCGGTAGATCTCCTCCTCGGAGCGCTCGAGAATGCGCGCCCGAAGCTTGAAGTCAAAAGCCGCCGAGTCGGGGGTGCTACCTATCAAGTGCCTTTAGAAATTTCTTTCGAACGTCAGCAAAGCCTCGCCTTCCGCTGGATGCTCAACACCGCCCGTGCGCGCCGCGGAGTCTCCATGCGCGAAGCACTCGCCGATGAGATCGTTGACGCGTATAACAACACGGGTGCAGTCGTCAAAAAGAAGGACGAAACGCACCGCATGGCCCAGGCCAACCGCGCATTTGCGCACCTTCGCTGGTAATTTCTCATCCAGCTCCCCTGTTCTTTCTCATTCAATCCTAGTCTTTTAAATGGCTGAAATCTCGGCAGTTAATTCACCGTCACGTCGTTTTGCGTTGGAGTATACGCGAAACATCGGGATTGCTGCGCACATTGACGCCGGAAAGACCACGACTACAGAACGAATTCTCTTCTATGCCGGAGTTGTCCATAAGATGGGCGAGGTGCATGATGGAAACGCAGTCACGGATTGGATGGAGCAAGAGAGAGAACGCGGAATTACGATCACATCTGCCGCCATCTCGTGTGGGTGGAAGACGCAGACTGGCCCGTTTGCCGGCATCGACCAACGGGTCAACATAATCGATACCCCGGGCCACGTAGACTTTACGGCTGAGGTCGAGCGCTCACTTCGTGTGCTGGATGGAGCCGTCGCTGTATTCACTTCTGTCGAGGGCGTCCAACCGCAGTCAGAAACCGTCTGGCGGCAAATGGACAAATATCGGGTGCCGCGTATCGCGTTCATAAATAAAATGGACCGGGTCGGAGCGGATTTCCACCGAGCGGTAAACACCATTCGTGAAAAACTTGGTGGCAATGCGCACCCCTTGTTGATTCCGATTGGCGAGGCCGAAGGGTTTGCCGGACTCATTGATCTAATCACCGAGAAAGCCTACCTTTACGACGAATCAGATCCGTCAGGGATGGCTTTTGAAACGATCGAAATCCCGGCCGATCAGAAAGGTGACGCCGATGCGTATCGCGAAAGACTCATCGAAGCTCTATGCGACTTTGACGATGCGCTGGCTGAAAAATATTTAGAGGGAGATAGCATTGAAGCGGATGATTTGCGGCGAGCAGTTCGAGCCGCGACGGTGTCCTTGGATTTTGTCGGCGTCATTCCCGGTTCTGCTTTTAAAAATAAGGGAGTGCAGATGCTGCTGGATGCGGTCGTTGATTACCTCCCGTCTCCCTTGGATTTACCTCCGATGGTCGGAGAGGATGCTGACGGTCGCGATAAAGAGATCATCCCGGATGATAACAGGTCTCCTGCGGGACTTGCCTTCAAGTTGATGTCGGACTCCTTTGTCGGGCAACTCGTGTTTTTTCGCCTATATCAGGGCACGCTGAAAAAGGGGACGTCTCTCTACAATCCTCGCACGCGTAAGAGTGAACGCATCAGTCGCCTCATGGTGCTAAAGGCAGATTCTCGCGAGGACATTGAGGAGGCTCACTCAGGGGATATTTTTGCAATCGTCGGAGCGAAAGATGTGATTACCGGCGATACCCTTTGCTTCAAGGAACTCGACATTCGCCTCGAGCCTCCAACCTTTCCAGACCCCGTCATTTCCATGTCGATAGAGCCCGATACTCAGGCTGATCAGGACAAAATGGCGATCGCCTTAAAGCGCCTATCGGGTGAGGATCCGACCTTCCGGGTGAAAACCGACGAAGAGACGGGTCAGACCATCATCGCAGGAATGGGCGAGCTGCATCTAGAGATCCTCCGGGATCGCATGTTCCGGGAATTTAAGGTGAAAGCGCGGGCAGGTCGTCCCCAGATCGCTTATCGCGAAGCGGTGCGCGGAGAAGCTGAAGGGCAGGGTAAATTTGTCCGGCAGTCTGGAGGAAAGGGCCAGTACGGACATGTCGAAATTCGCCTCGTGCCTAATGAGTCCGGCAAGGGAATCGAATTGGAGAACAAGATTGTCGGAGGGCTGATCCCCAAGGAATTTATAGGTCCTGCGATGGATGGGATCAAAGAGGCCGCCAATAATGGTACCGTCGCGGGATACCCGGTGGTCGACTTCAAAGTCGAGCTATTTCATGGTTCATTCCATGAGGTCGATTCCTCTGAAATGGCCTTCAAAATGGCTGGTATTTTTGCATTCCGAGAGGCGATGGCTCAGGCGGATCCAATTCTACTTGAGCCCGTGATGGATGTAGAAGTCGTCACTCCTGATGAATATCAGGGTGACATCATAGGAGATTTGAATCGCCGGCGCGGGCAGATTCAAGGAGTCGACTCCAATGGAACTCTGACAACCATCCAAGCTCAGGTGCCCCTGGAGACGATGTTTGGCTACGCAACGGATGTTCGCTCGCTGTCCAAAGGCCGTGCCTCTTACTCCATGACACCGGCAAGCTTTGAAGAAGTCCCCTCTAATATCTTAAAACAGATCACCGAGAATGCTGGCGGTGTGTTGATGCGATAACTTTCAACTTACTCACTTTAAACCCGAATCTAATTACTAATTATCTATTATGAGTGCGCCACGAATCAGAATCAGCCTTAAAGGCTTTGACTACCGCATTATTGACCAGTCTGCGGCGGAAATTGTCGAAACTGCAAAACGCTCAGGAGCCCGTGTTTCTGGACCTGTCCCAATGCCGACACGCATTGAGAAGTTCACCGTCAACCGTTCTCCTCACGTCGACAAAAAATCCATGGACCAATTCGAAGTGCGTACCCACAAGCGCCTCATCGACATCGTCGAGCCAACAGCAGCGACTGTAGATGAGCTTAAGAAGCTCAACCTCCCAGCTGGTGTCGATATTCAGATCCACGTATAATCGAGGAATATAGGCGTCCAAGGCCGTCTCTAAAGTGCTGGTAGCGAAGGCTGCCAAAGCACTTTTTTCTAAAAACGCACTTTTTCTAATTTTTACTTGCCAAGGGTAATGCTAATTGGCTTTATCGGCGGCTTTCACTCGTAAGCAGCTAACTGATTCGCTTCCACGGATTAAGAGCGCGCCTCCCGAGTGGATCAAAAATTTTTCACTCAAAACCTCAACGCAGGTCTACTAAACGCCACCGTCGTGGCACCTGCCTCTTGAATCATGAGCTTCATCCTACTTGGCAAAAAGCTGGGCATGACCCAGGTATATGACGAAACCAACACGCTCGTTCCCGTAACGGTCGTAGAGGCGGGTCCATGCGTAATTTCGCAACTGCGCACTGAAGACAAGGACGGCTATTCTGCAGTCCAAGTCGCTTTCAGTGAACAGAAGGCATCTCGCTTGGCTAAGCCACAGCTTGGGCAATTTGAGAAAACAGGCATCGCGCCTCACTCAACGCTCAAAGAGTTTCGCACTGATGATATCTCTTCCTACACGGTAGGCGACACCATGACTGTTGAAAAATTCGAGTCAGGCTCGAAAGTCGACGTCATCGCCACGACAAAGGGTCGTGGGTTTCAAGGTGTTGTTAAGCGCTGGGGCTTCGCAGGGGGACCTGCTTCCCACGGTTCTATGTTCCACCGTCGCGGTGGTTCTTATGGTATGTGCCAATGGCCAGGACACGTCATCAAGGGTAAGAAAATGCCCGGTCACATGGGTGCTAAGTCGCGCACAACCCAAAACCTGCGCGTCGTGAAGGTGATTCCTGAAAAGAACATCATCCTCATTCGCGGAAGCTTCGCTGGCGGTTCCAATACTTTGGTTACCATCCGCCCTGCGAAGAAAACTAAGGTAGCTAAGTAATTTTAGGGAGCATCCTGATATGAAACTTAAAGTATTTTCAGCAGACGGCAGCTCGTCATCCGAGAAAGATTTCTCGGACTTCCCGGAGTATGAAGGCACCAAAGGTGTCAACGCTCTCCGCCAGGTTGTCCTCGCCATTCAGGCGAACCAACGCCAAGGCAACGCCTCTACCAAAACTCGCGCAGAGGTGCGCGGAACGGGGAAAAAGCCCTTTCGCCAAAAAGGCACTGGAGGCGCCCGTCAAGGTACGCGTCGTGGACCTCAGCATTATAAAGGTGGTGTGGCATTCGGCCCGAAACCGCGCGACTATTCTCAAAAGATCAATCGCAAGATGAAGACCCTCGCCTTTGGGCGCGCACTCTTTGACCGTGCGTCTTCGGGAGACGTCTCTCTGATTGAAAAATGGGAAGTCTCAGAAGCCAAGACCAAGCAATTCAACCAGCTCCTGGGAACCATGGGTGTCGAGGGGAAACTCCTCATTGTCGACGACCAATTCGCTGACAAAGAACTACTCGCAGCGCGCAATATTGAGCGCGTCACGATCACCGAGGCGTCTCAGATTAATGCGTGGGACCTCGTTCGCTACGACAATGTCATCATCAGTGAGCGCGGCTTCTCGACAATCCTCAGCCGGATCGTAGGAGGGTCTAACTAATGATCGACGCTACCAAAATTTTAAAAGAATACCGGGTGACTGAGAAGTCATCGAATCTCAACGAGCAATTCCTTCAATACACCTTCGAAGTCGCGAAAGACGCGAATAAGGCTCAAGTCGCTGAGGCCATTGAGCAGATCTTCGAGGTGAAGGTAGCCCGTGTAAATATCATCAACAAAAAGGCCAAATTTAAGGCCAATCGCATGCGTGCTGGTCGTCCCGGCGAAAAGCCCGCGATGAAGAAGGCAATCGTCACCCTTAAGGATGGCGACAAAATCGAGCTTGTCTAGAAAGAGAGAACTTTACCGATGGCTATTGTCCAACACAGACCGATCACCCCAACCCAGCGTTTCCTCATTCGGAACAAGGTTGAGGAGCTTTCCACCAAGCGACCAGAGCGCCGCTTGACCATAAGCAAGCACAATAAAAAAGGGCGCAACGCTTACGGACGCATCACTTCACGCCGTCGTGGAGGCGGTCACCGTCGTCTTTACCGTATCATTGATTTTCGCCGCGATAAGTATGACATTCCCGGCAAGATTTCTGCGATTGAATACGATCCATATCGCTCGGCAAACCTCGCACTGATCGTTTACCCCGACGGGGACAAGCGCTACATCCTAGCTCCTGAAAAGGCGAAGGTGGGTCAGAAAGTGATCAGCTTGAACAAAGCGACGGGCGATTTTGAGATCGGTTACAATATGCCTCTCTCTGAAATGCCTCCTGCTACACTGGTTCACAATGTCGAACTACATCCGGGCCGCGGTGCCCAGATCGCGCGTGCCGCAGGACAGAGCGCTCAGCTCATCAATGTCGAAAAAGGCTACGCTCAGGTAAAGCTCCCATCGGGTGAAATTCGTCTGCTCAATGAGACTTGCCGTGCGACCATTGGTGCAGTTGGAAACCGCACCCACCAAAACCGGACGATCGGTAAGGCCGGACGCAACCGCTGGTTGGGTCGCCGCCCACGGGTTCGCGGTGTTGCGATGAACCCTGTCGATCACCCAATGGGTGGTGGTGAAGGCCGGACCTCCGGTGGGGGTCATCCACAATCCCCATGGGGACAGCTTGCCAAGGGTAAACCTACCCGCGCCAAGAAGCTCGCCTCAAACGCTCGAATCCTGGTCCGTCGCAACGGCCGCAAAATGAAGAAATAATAACGAGGAATTTTTATGGCACGCTCAATAAAGAAAGGTTTCTTCGTCGATCCCAGCCTTATGAAAAAGGTTGAGGAAGCCCGCGCGACAGACTCCCGCAAACCCATTCAAACCTGGTCACGCCGCTCTACCATCACTCCCGAATTCGTCGGGTTGAACCTAAATGTTCACAATGGTCGCGCATTCGTTCCGGTTTACGTCACTGAAAACATGGTCGGCCATAAGCTCGGCGAGTTTTCACCATCGCGAACCTTTAAAGCACACGGAGGGCAAACCAAGAAGTAGGATTGGAGATCAGCGCAGGATGCGGCTTTGCGTCATAGGATGCTTGTTGTGGATTTCTCCTTTGTCGGGAAATAACGAGCTACTCCCCAGACCCAAGGTCCAAGAGATTCAGCCCGACCGGGCGACAATCATCGAAATCATCCCGCTCAGTAGCGTAGACCTCATTCGAATCGACGGAAATTACGAAAACAACCTGGCACCCGGAGTCGTCTGTATCGTTTCTGACGGCGAAGTGGTGAAGGGAGAAGTCATCATAATTCACACGCGAATCAAAACAGCCTACGGATTGATCACCAAATTCAGCGGACAAGGGGACTTTATTCCCGGAGACCGCATCACACCGAAGCGATCCATCACATTTTAAGACCCATGGAAGTCATATCTTACACTAAAAACAGCCGCATGTCGCCCACCAAGGTGCGTGACATCACCCGCGTGATCCAAGGGAAAAACGCGGTGGAGACTGCCGAGCGCCTCAAGTTCTACCCACGCAAATCTGCGGCCCTGGTCCTTAAGACTCTTCAGTCCGCAATCGCAAACGCTGAAAACAATCACAACCTCAACTCCGATGACCTGGTGATCAAGAGCGCCATCGTAGAGCAAGGTATCGCTTTCAAACGCTTCCGCCCCGCATCGCGCGGTATGGCCCATCCATACAAGAAGCGCACCAGCCACATCAAAATTATCCTCACAGACGAGCAATAGGAATTCACTATGGGACAAAAAGTAAATCCAATCGGTTTCCGCCTCAGTGTCCGCCGCGACTGGGAGTCTCGCTGGTATGCAGGCAAG
>JBCCBL010000104.1:0-8965 GCA_039034055.1 Verrucomicrobiota bacterium
GGCTTAACCGTCGCATCGGTCTACACTTTGCGTAAACGGGTGAAGCAACGCTTTTATGAGCAAATTCGTGTCCTTAAAGATACGCTTGAGTGATGCCTGAAACCGAAGATTCACATTCAGAATTACCCGAGTTTGTACCTGATCGAAGCCTGAGAGAGGCTTATTTCGAGGCTTCAGAGTTGGGTGATGCAGGCCTCGAGGCGCTCTGTCCTAACTTTAGCGCCTTGAAGTCGGGAAAGCTGGATCAATATCGAGATTTTACTTTTCTCGGGCGTGGGGCGCTCAAGCAGGTATTTCGCACATTTGATACGCGAACCGAGCGCTGGATAGCCCTGGCGCGCTTGCGTGAGGATAGAGGTCCGGATTTTTATGAGGCCTTCATCGAGGAGGCGCGAATGGTCGCCTCACTCAACCATCCAAACATAATCAAGGTGCATGAACTCGCCGTAGATGCCGCGGAACGGCCCTACTTCACCATGGATTTGAAGGGGGATGCAACTCTGGCAAGTGTCGCAGCCCAACTCAGCCGCGCCGATCTTCTACAAATTTTCAATAAGATCTGTGATGCGGTCGCCTATGCCCATGCCCAAGGAGTGGTTCATCTCGATCTGAAGCCCGATAACATTCAGTGTAGCGCCTTTGGTGAGGTCTTAGTCTGTGATTGGGGCTTAGCACGTTCTTTCGGGCGACCGGATGAAGATGAGGATCCAGAATCTTCAATATTTACTGAGTTGGAGGAGACACGCGAATCCAGAACTAAGGGCACTCCTGGCTATATGGCACCGGAGCAGTATCAGTCTGGCCAGGTCAAGAACGCTCAGACCGATGTCTACGCCCTAGGGTGTATTTTACATTTTATCCTTACCGGCAAGCCTCCCTTCGCCGGCCCCCTTGAAACGGTCCAGGAAGCAACCCTTACGGGAACGCCAATATCTTCGCGAAAGGCCCACCCCAATGAAGACATCTCCAAAAGCCTCGATGCAGTTTTTCTGAAAGCGACCCAACTGGATCCATCGCGACGCTATGCCAGTGCTTCCGCGCTGCGGGACGATGTGCAAAACTACCTGAACGGCTTCACTACTCGGGCGGAACGGCCGAGGATTTGGACCCGTACGACGCGCTTCCTTGCACGACACCGTATAGCTGCGTCGCTCATCGCGAGTGCATCAGGCCTACTCATTGCGACCACGGTCTTCTATTGGATTGATGTTTCAAATAAACGCCGTGCGGTGGAGGAGGAAAGGCTACGAGCGGCAACCCTAGAAACGCAGGTGGAGCAGAGAGTCGCGGAGATTGAGCAGCAACGCGCGATCACGGGAGAGCTAGATAATCTGTTTACAGCTCTCGCGACGAATGGCCAATCCCTCATAGATTCTGGCCCGGTCAATAATTCGACGCGAGCTGAACGGATCGCAAAGTCTTCAAACGATTTTAAGAATTTCGCGATTTATCTTGATCCTATTCAAACGATTAATCTGGCCCGAATGATGACGGACAAAGCCCTAGAATTCGATCCGGAATCAGTAGATGCCCATGCCGGTGCCTTCATGCTTGATTGCTTGCAACTCAATTATCGGTCCGCCCTTCAGAATCATAGCTTGGCACTTTATGACGACACTGAATACCCGCAGCAATATGCCAGACTCGCCGAAGCCTTCCCGGAATATCACTTTGATGAAACTCAGCGTCCGAGCCCCGCACAGTTGATTGAGGTGTTTCAAACCGCCAAAGGCATCCCAAAGATACACTGGATGCACTTCATGCGAGTGCTGGTCTATGATCACGCCACGAGGTCTGATTTTGATAACTATGAATCGGTCGTAGAGGCTTTTTTGAAATTTCGACTTAAGGGAGCTAAAAGCGAGCTGTCGCTCATCTTAGACTCACAGTCTGATACCTTGCATCTCGATGCGAATGCACGCGTCGATCTGTATATGGAGATCAAGCAAGAGAGTATTTTGAAACTTCTGAATTTCAGCTCCCTGGCACTAACCCTTACCCAGCCCTTCGATCTCGGAGGAATCAATAACCTGCCGATCCGATCTCTGGATATTAGCGAAAGTCCGGACGCTCGTTTTCTTGACTCCGCCCATATCCGACTGCCTCAGTTACGGGAGATCAAACTGGCTCCGGGGCAATCATCAGGAGATATTCTAAGTCGAATTGAATCAAATTACCCGATCGATGTCCTTCGTTGATTTCCTTTGCTAAGGAAAAATTGGAAAAAAATTGTCGGGGTGTCCCAAAGGCCACGCTCGAGTTGTAAATGTAGGTGAACACTAAATCACCAGGAACTCCGAGCGAACTTTCTCATTAGTAAATGTTCCTGGCTTTTAAATTGAATCTCCTCATGAACTTAAATCTCAGAAAAACAATAGTAAGCAGCGGTTTTGTTGCCGCAGCAGTCCTCCAGGTTAATGCTCAGACTCTTATCGACTATACTTTTGATGGTAATACCTCGAATGACATCGGTCCCGCCCTTCAGCAGGTCACGAATGGCGTAGGAAGCGGAGGAAGCTCGAATCTGAATACCGGCGTGATCACTACAGGGACTCGCCCCAACGGCGCTGGTAACAGTACCTACGGTTTCAATAGTTCGTCTTTGGTAGATGTTTCAACATATGCTGGGTTTACCGCAACATTTGTGGTCGATGGGATTTCATTGGCTGGAAACGTATCCGACCTTGAGAATAACGGCTTGTTTTTTGGAGTAGTGTCTGGGACCGGGGCCACTGGGACTGGAGGAGATTCCTTATTCAACAACGATCCCGATGCTTTTGGTTATGTGGCGGGAGCGGACTCGTTTACAGACAATACCGTTTACCAGGTAGGAGATTTTTCAGGCAGTAACGAAGGAACTGGATTCGGTAGTGCATCGAGTTCCACGCCCGATAACGCTTCCTACGTCGATGGATTTACAGTATCCATCAGTATTTTCGACGATAATTCATGGTCTATCACATCTTCGGGTCTGAGCACTGAGTTGAGTGACTCTGGATCTCTCGACACTGAGCTATTTTCATACAGTGACATCTCCGGCGGAGTTGGCCTTTACGTGAGTCTCCAGGGAGAAGGAGGAGGGATGATTGAGTTAAGTAGCGCTTCCTTGGCTGCAATACCTGAGCCATCAGTCGTCGCTCTAGTAAGCGGGCTAGTTGGCGCAGGCCTTGTCTTGGTTCGCCGCATCCGTAAGGCTTAGCAATTCCCACTCAGCATACGTGTCCCCCTCTGCTTTGCTGGCCACGCCTGTTTCATACAGGCGTGGCTTTCGTTTTTTTATTCAAATATTAATGATCCAATTATTGCCCCTTTTCGTATGATTAGTTCTATAAGTTTCCCTCGCATCGTCAAAATATGGTTTCTGTTGCATTCGGGAGTTACCTTGCCCGGAGTGACTCTTGTCGACATTAGTTTCGACGGAGTCTCTAATGATGTGGGACCTGCTTTGCAGCAAATCACGAACGGCCTAGGATCAGGCGGCTTCTCAGATACCGAGTTCGGGATAATCACTACCGGTGACGTGACAAATAACACCCATGGTATTAACAGTGCATCAAGCCTCGACATCCCCACTCTGGATCCTTCAGCAACCGGTTTTACGCTCATCTTCGAAGTGAACGGGACGACTGTGAACGTTTCAGATCTCAACAGTAACGGATTGTTTTTTGGGATTGTAAGCGGCCAAAATGCTACCGGGACCGATCAGAACTCCCTGTATAATAATGACCCAGATGCCTTTGGGTATGTGGCCGGCGAGGACAGTCCTCGATTTCAGGACAACACCGTCTTTCAAGTAGGAGCTTCAGACCTCGGTTTTGGCACTGCATCAAGCCCGGATCCAAGCGACGCGTCTTTTCAAGATGGATTCACCCTATCACTGAGTCTCTATGTCAACAATACCTGGAACCTAACATCCACCGGGCTAGATCCGAATCTCGATGCAAATGGAACGCTCGATACCACACTTTTCAGCTACTCCGAGATAGCAAGTGATCTTGTATTGTACACGAGCTTACAAGGACTTGCCGGTGGCACATTGGATCTTGAGCGCATTGTATTGGAGACAACGTATAGTGATGTGGAGCCATGGGTCCCTACCGACCCAGGAGATGAAGCAGATAGCAATCCGGGGTTCCAGGCACCTTTCGCGGACGCAGACGGCGATAGCTATCGAGACGAAGCCGAGATAGCCATGGGCACCGATCCGAATGACTCAGCTAGTTTGCCAGACTTTTCTCCGAGCGTCGCCAAGCCAAACATCGTGATAATTTATGCGGATGATCTGGGCTTTGGCGACATTTCTCACTATGGTAATTTGTTCGGAACATCCAGTCCGACTAGCACCCCAAATGTTGATCAGCTAGCGGCAGAAGGTGTTACATTCACTCAAGGGCACTCAGCAAATGCGGTTTGCACGCCCTCACGGTATTCCCTGCTTACCGGTATTTACAATTTTCGGCTGTTCCAGGGAATTTCAGACGCCTATGGCATCATGCCTGGAGTTGACAACATTCCTTCAGATTCTGATGTCACCATCGCCGATTTTTTGAAGACTCAAGGCTACGATACGGCCGCTTTCGGAAAGTGGCATTTGGGTGGCAAGTGGTATCAACCGAATAGCAACAATCGCATCACGGATAAC
The DNA here is from genome assembly GCA_039034055.1 of Verrucomicrobiota bacterium. Taxonomy (GTDB): domain Bacteria; phylum Verrucomicrobiota; class Verrucomicrobiia; order Opitutales; family JABSRG01; genus JBCCBL01. The sequence goes on from JBCCBL010000104.1 coordinate 4,643, forward strand.
CCCACAGATCCAGCGCTGGTTGATTGGACACGTCGCATTGAGGGACATGCTACCGATATCGGCTTCGACTATTTCCGCGGCTTGGGGGCTGTGATCAATTTTGGCCCATATGTCTACCTCCATGATGATATTGTTCAATATTGGGTAGAAGATGCGAGTTCAGCCAACACCTACGGAGACCTACTGCCAAATAACAGAAAAGGCTACTTTCGACCCGCCACGACAAACGATACCTTCTCATGGCTAACAGAAGACGACTATGCTGTCGGCATCGCCGACAATGGTGGAAGGTCTTTTGATCGACCTAGCTTGGGCGATCCCTCATATCGCCAAATCGATGCCGGGCCGATCATGGTTGCCGATTTTGAGCAGTATATCGACAATAGAATTTCCATGGGAGACAACGATCCCTTCTTTGCTTATGTATCTTTGTATTCACCGCATAAACCATGGGCGATCACTCCCGCATTCGATAGTAGCCAGTATGGCGCTTATGATTATGCTCGCTTCATGGCGGAAGTGGATGATCGGATTCGCCGCATAGTCGCTGCTATAGACGACAATGGGATGAAATCTAATACCCTCATTGTCTTCACCTCCGACAACGGCCCGGAGACCACCGCAATGTCAAGAGGCATCGCGAATGGGCGAGACTCTAATGGACCCATGCGCGGTGTGAAACGCGATGCCTGGGAGGGTGGCACGCGGGTGCCCTTCATAGTCCGTTGGCCCGGCCAGGCGCCGGCCGGCCTGGCGGTGACGGACGAAGTCATTTCTCAAGTCGATATTTTTCCGACGATTGCGGCATACTTGGGTGCAGAACTCCCTGCAACTACGGCACCGGACGGGGAATCATTCCTCAATATTCTCCGCGGTCAGCAAAAGCCCAAAGTCGAACGTACTGGGGTGATTCTATCATCTTTCCGCGAGCATTTGGCGCTCAAAAGTCATGATGGTTGGAAGTTAATCGATTCGACTGGGGCAGGCGGCAACAACACTTCTTGGGACTCTCAAAATATTTCAATCAACTCACCACGAGGCGCCAATCGAGGATCCCCCAAACAGTTATTCTACATGCCTAATGATATTGGCGAAGATACCAACCGTATCAGCGATATTACCAATGAAGCGGCGATTCGCAGTGCACTGGTGACTCAAACCGGGAGCGATTTGCTAGGCGTTCTTGATAGCCTGCGCTCCCTACCTGCCACCTCGCTCTTTTCTCGTGAGCCGGATAACGACGCTGATGGGATGAGCAACGCTTTCGAGACCCAACATGGCCTCAACCGTGATTGGCCCTTGGACGCTCACCAGGACAACGATGGCGACGGTGCTGATAACCTAGCCGAAAGCATCGCTGGGACAGATCCTAATGATGCAAGCAGTATCTTCAAAGTGGTCAGCTTGTCCGATACGAGCACCCATTTTTCAGTCACCTGGCCAAGCAAAGCAGGTCGGAGCTACGGAGTTGAGTGGAGCACTGATTTGTTCACTTGGAATACCTTCTCAACAGTGATTGGGGATGCTAGTTTCAGCAGCCTCGACCTTGATAAAAATTCAGTCGATTCATTTGATAATATCATCGGCAACCTCCGACAGCTCTTTGTTCGCGTTGAGGTAATTTCTCCATAAAACGTTTACAGCTCCCCAACCTTAATCATGAAATCTTCGATACTTTTTACGCTCCTATCGTTTTTTGCATGCTACGCGGCCAACGCCAAAGAACTCGTCGGTTCCAAGCCAAACATTGTCATTATTATGCCAGACGACATTGGCGCCAAGGGCCTCGTACATTTGGGTGAACGTGACAAAAGGAGCGCAAAGCACATACAGTCGATTTTTGATAAGGGGGTCCGCTTCACCAATTTCCACGTATCTCCGACCTGCGCCCCCTCACGCGCCGCGATGTTGACTGGACGGCATGAATGCTATGCGGGAGTCACCCACACCATTCAGATGCGTGATCGGATGAATCCAGATCTGCGCCTATTTACTCATGTGCTGAAAGATGCGGGATATGCGACTGGGATCTTTGGCAAATGGCATCTGGGCGACGATTCGGAATATTTGCCCGATGCGCGTGGCTTTGACGAAGTCTACATTCACGGGGCTGGTGGAATCGGGCAAAACTACCAGCACAGCGCTGATTTCCCGAACAACGATTACACGAATCCGACGCTTTACCACAACGGCCAAGTCATCAGAACCCAGGGCTACTGCACGGATCTATTTTTTGATCAAGCAATCCGCTGGATCGATGATCAGCACCAACGCGATCAACCCTTTTTCTGCTTCATCCCCACCAATGTACCGCACACTCCTCACATCCCACCTTTGAAAGCAGACGGCACCTATCACGATGTCGGGGAGATCTTGCGTAACCTGGACGCCAATACCGGAAAATTGATGGCAATGCTCGAAGAAAGATCACTGTTTGAAAATACTTTGCTCATTTATTTTTCAGACAATGGTGGAGAATCCTTCGGGCGGCTAAAAGGTGGCAAGTCTCATCCCTACCAAGGCGGCTCACTGGTGCCCTGTGCAATGTATTGGAAAGGTGTGCTGGAAGGGGGTGGTGAAATTAGCCAATTTACCGCTCATCTTGATTTCTATACGACTTTTGCGCGCCTGGCAGGTCTGGAGGACGAGCCCATACCCGGCGGAGATGTCTGGGATGGTCGCAGTCTGCTTCCGCTCTTCAAGTCTCCAGATGCCGCTTGGCCCAAGCGCTATTTTATCACGCACAGAACCCGTTGGAAAGAAGCGGAGAAATCGAAATACAGTCGGGCGGCGATTCGTACTGGAGAATTTCAACTTGTTTGGCCGAAAGGAAGGAAACAGGTTGAACTCTTCAATCTGGCCAATGATCTCGGTCAAAAAGTGAATGTCATCGAGCAATACCCAGAAATCGTTGCCGACCTAGAGACGGTCTTTGATCGCTGGTGGGTCGACATTCAGCCCTACCTCATCAATGATAGATTAGAGAATGTACCCAAAGAACATAAGCCTTTTCATGCCCGATACCGCGAAGCATTTGGCGAGGAAGCTTTCCTGGAAGCGATGAGCCAGATGACATGGGACGGCGGAAGACCCTTTCGTGGAAAATAACACGAGAAAAATCAGCACGCCTTAGGCGTGTCTATGGGCCTTTCCAAGCACTAGGCAAATCAAGGCATCTATAAATTTCACCCGCCCCATGAATATGATCGCCAACCAGCTCAACTCAATGCCGATCAGCTCGCGGCCGGATATCAGTTTTGCTTCGAAATCAAAATCGAAAATAAGCCGGGTAATGCAGCCAAGCCTATGATTGATACAGCCAGGCTCCAGTTCAATTAAAAGCAAAAATCTTCGTCTATTCGATCCATTTTTCAACTACAAAATCTACTTAACCCATCCAGTCATTATTATGAAACAATCCCTTACTATCCTCGTATCGATTCTTTTTATTTCTAGCAGTTCCTTATCTCAGGCTGCCGAACTTAATTCCGAGTCTCTCGAAGAATACAACGCGCGCATGCTGTGGTTTGCCGATACCCAATACGGCATGTTCATCCATTTTGGCTTGTATTCCATATTGGGTGGCGAATGGAAAGGCCAAAGCCTCCCCAACAAAAAAGGCGGCGGCGGGAGTGTCTACTCTGAATGGATCATGGGCACACTGGATATTGGTCGTGAGGAATACGCAGACTTGGCCAAGCAATTCAACCCCACTGACTTTGATGCTGAGACGATCGTCTCAGCGGCCAAAAATGCCGGTATGACTTATCTAGTCATTACCGCGAAGCACCATGAAGGTTTTTGCCTGTGGGATAGTGCCTACACGGACTACGACCTTACGGCTACTCCGATCAAAGGCCGCGATTTACTGATGGAACTCAAGCAAGCTTGCGATAAACATGGCATTCGTTTTGGCCTCTATTACAGTATTCTTGATTGGCACCACCCCACCCAAGCGCGCCCCTTTGATCTGGGTATGGAGGGGAATGCACGCAACACACAGATCGTCGATGACCGGAAACAGGAATATGTCGATTACCAGCGCAACCAGGTGCTGGAACTCATCGAGAAATATGAACCCAGTGTTTTGTGGTTCGACGGCGATTGGGTGAAGTGGTGGACGATGGAAGACGGCATTGAGCTCTACAACGCCATTCGCAATGCTGACAGCAATGTCATCGTCAACAACCGAGTGGCTAAAAGGAAAACTTTTGAACTCGATTACGTCACGCAGGAGCAGAAGCATTTCAAGAGTGCCTTCGCCCTACATTGGGAAGGTTGTTACACCATGAATTACTCATGGGGCTACAAGAAAAGCGATAA
>JBCCBL010000105.1:0-8896 GCA_039034055.1 Verrucomicrobiota bacterium
GGAAATAATTGGGAGGTTTCGTTGTTTTAAAAAGGGGACCAGGCGTACTAGCTCGGTAGAGCCGCTGTTTGAAAGCATCAAGGCGGTGTCGCCTTCGGCAACGAGCCCTAGATCGCCGTGGAGGGCTTCGACTGCGTGCAGAAACACGGAAGGAGTTCCGGTGCTTGAAAGAGTGGCGGCGATTTTTTGGGCGATGAGGCCACTTTTCCCAACGCCACAGACTATCAATTTGCCCTCGGTATTGAGGATAAGATCGATTGCCTTTTCGAATCCTTCGCCCAGGTTAGCCCGAGCAGCCTCGAGACCTTCGATGACGCGGCTGAGAGATTTTTGGGCTGATTCGATCTGATGGGTTTGTTGGTTCATCTTAAAGGTTTTGATACCAGGAACAGAATTGCTGGATACCTTCGGCGAAGCTGGTTTTTGGAGTATATCTGAGGCCGTGGCGTGATTTTTCGAGATCGGCCCAGGTTTGGGGGACGTCGCCCGGCTGTTCGGGTTGATAATCGCGGATAGCTTTTACCCCGAGAGCAGCCTCAAGTGTTTCGATCATCTGGTTTAGGCTTACCGTTTGGTTATTTCCTAAGTTGAAGAGCGCATAGGTGTTGGCGTCGTAATGGAGCGCGGATACAACCCCGTCGACGATGTCGTCGATGTAGGTGTAGTCTCGGCGGGTCGAACCATCTCCGAAGACTGAAATGGGCTCTCCCTTTAAAATGCGATTTGCAAATTTATGGATGGCGAGATCGGGCCGTTGACGGGGACCAAACACCGTGAAAAAGCGGAGGCCGATGAAGCGTATTCCGTAGAGATGCGCATAGGTGTGTCCGAGGAGTTCTGCGCAGACTTTGCTCGCGGCATAGGGGCTGATCGGGCGCAGGACCGCGTCGGACTCGGACCATGGGACATTCGGATTCACGCCATAGACTGAGCTTGAGGAGGCAAAGACAAATTGCGCTACTTGGTGATCTTTGGCCACGAGAAGGCAATTCTGGGTTCCGTCTACATTAGTATGGTGGACACCAATCGGATCGAGCAGGCTGGGGCGCACTCCGGCTTTCGCTGCCAGATGGATCATTGCGTCGAGAGACTCACCATCCAGGGCGCGTTCAAAGGAGCGCATCTGGGTAATGTCCGCGACTTCGAAGCGGAAGTTCGGGTGGTCGATCGCCTTGGATAAGTTTCTTTGCTTGATCTCAAACGGGTAATAGGGATCGAAATTGTCGATACCGATGACCCGGTGGCCGGCGGCGAGGAGTCGTTCGACGGTGTGGCTTCCGATAAACCCCGCGGCACCGGTGACACATATTATTTGGCTGTCTGGATCCTGACCCATTTTATAGGACGCCGAGCGAAGACTGGCTCAACCGGGATGGCAACCGATAATTTCTGGGTTCAGTGGTAAATAGGGGTGGTGATTCGTCCCGCTTCTTGCTTCATTTGAGGGCGCTATGGCCCACAAATTCCTCCTCGCTTTTGATAAGTTCAAAGATTCGATGACTGCTCATGCTGCGACGATGCGTGCGCGCCAGGTGATCGAAAAATTCTGTCCCGATGCTTCGATCCATGAGGCTCCGCTGACTGATGGTGGAGAGGGATTTTGTGCGATTCTGACGCAAGCCGCTTCTGGAACCTTGGAAACCCAAGAAACCTGTGGTCCTCGATTCGAGGCATTGGGTGCACAGATCGGTTTTGTCGATGCCGAGCGGGTCCCAGCAGAGTCGCTTGCGAGCCTGAATTTGCCGGCGAGTGTTGAGAGGATTGCGGTAATCGAAATGGCTCAGGCCGCAGGGATTCAATCGGTGCCGGTGACGGAGCGTGACGCGCGTTTTTGCACGAGTTTCGGGGTCGGGCAGCAGTTATTGAAAGCGATTGAGGAGCGAGCCGACGCTATCCTTTTAGGAGTCGGTGGTAGCGCAACCAGCGACTTAGGTCTGGGTGCCTTGGAGGCGCTTGGTTTTGAATTTTACGATTCTCAAAGGATCAGAGTTGAGAAGATCACACCGGCTCTGTTTCCAGAGATTGCCTTTATTGAGCGTCCGGATACGCTGGAAAAAATTCCGGCGATCCGGATTGCCTGCGATGTAAACAATCCGCTCTTGGGTCCTCACGGAGCCGCGCATGTTTTTGGTCCGCAGAAGGGTCTGACATCTGAATATATCCCGCAACTAGATGGAGAGGTGGATCGTCTCGCTCGTTTGTTATGCGGAGCTTGTGAGGCGGATTTTTCCTTAGTCGAGACTCCTGGTGCCGGTGCTGCCGGAGGGATCGCGGCAGGTCTATTGGTCGCTTTGGGGGCAGAGTTAGTCTCTGGTTTTTCTCTGGTGCGCTCATGGTTGCGGCTAGAAACGGCGCTCCAGGAAGCCGACTTTCTGATCACCGGTGAAGGCAAGTGGGATACAAGCTCACTGGATGGCAAGGGGCCGTTTGCAGTGATTGATGCCGTGTCGGACCGCGCGGTCGATGTTCTCTTGGTTGCGGGGGCTTTGGATGCGGAAGCTACATTGCCGCTGCGCAATTCACTCAACGGCAATCTCTATACGCTTGAACTCAAGGACTCAGAGAAATCCCTTCAGGAAAACCTGGTCGAAGGCCCGAGGCGACTGAGTGAGCTGATGGAAGTATTCTTCGCAGAGAAAAGCCTTTGATTTCCATCAAGAACCTGACTGTATTCCACGTTCTATGGCCAAGGTCGAAGTCGAAACGCTCAAACTCATTTTACATCGAAACCTCCAGGATCCTCGTCAAATCAATGACATCCTGAATGATATTAACCAGGAAATCGAAGTCCAAGAGGCGGAAAAGGAACTCAAACCTCCACCTGTAAAGAAGCAATTTTGTGTGATGGTTTCAGATCCTGAAGGCCAGCTGGCGGGAAAGGATTTTGTGAGCTGGGTGGTGCAGATTCCCGAGGATGAGAGCCCAGTGACTTGCCCAGACAAAGTGATCAAAGCAGCCTATGAGTATAATCAGACCCCGAAAGGACGTCGCTTGCCTTTGGAGACAATTGGTGAAGCCCTAGAAAATGTGGCGGCCAAATTTTTTAAGGAGGAGGACCTTTGGGTGAAAACCAAGGAGCCGGTCCTCGTGGTTACTACGAACAATAAGATCCCAAAGTTTAAAGACTCAGGTGCGATTTGACGGAACCTAACATCGAATGCCAAAGGAATACACAGTCGAAGCGATTAAGGCCCTGCCTCAGGACGCATCGGTTCATTTTGAAGGGGTATTCCTCACGCGCAAGGTGGACACAAAGACGGCGCGTAATGGCAGTCCGTTCCTTTCTGTAGAATTTGCCGATAATACCGGCTCCTTCAACGCAAACTGTTTTTCTGATACTCTGGTGTTCCGCGTCCTTAGCGAGTCAGGTGCTGGGCAAGTGGTGCGTGTGCAGGGCCAGAGCGATTTTTATCAGGATCGCCTTTCTCCTAAAATCAGCCAAATTTCGATACTATCGGAGACTGAGGCAGCTCCTTTTCTGGAATCTGTGGTGCAGTCTTCGCCAGAGTCGAGTGATTCACTGTGGTCGGATCTGCAGGCTGGGATTGAGGCAATTGAACACCCCGGTCTGCGGCTTACCGTTGAGAACGCCCTGAACGAGCATGGAGACGCATTTCGGACGAGTACTGCTGCGCTCGCGATGCACCACGCTTATCGAAATGGCTTGCTCGAGCACACTGTTCACATGGTGCGCAATGCTCGGGCCTTGCTGCCGTTGTATCCAGAGGTGAATGCAGGCTTATGTTTGGCGGGAATCATCCTACATGATATCGGAAAAATTTTTGAATATTCTCAGTCTTTGGCTGCTGAGAAGACGCGGAGCGGAGTGTTGCAGGGGCACGTCGTTCTGGGCTATCGGATTGCCCGTAAGGCGGCTTTGCAGGCCAAACTCAACGCTGATTTAACCGAGCGGCTTGAGCATATTATATTGAGCCACCAAGGTGAGTTGGAGTGGGGTGCGGCCGCGATGGCTGCGACTCCGGAAGCGGTGTTTGTTTCGATGATCGATAATTTGGATGCAAAGATGGGCATGGTGCAGCAAGCGCTCCGGGAAACCCCCGCAGACAAATTGTTCTCCGATTTTATCCCCGGCTTGAAAACGAAGCTTTTGGTGACACCGCCAGAGATTGATTGAGCGTAAAGACTCTCTATTTGGGCTGGAGTTCGAGAAGCTCGATGAGGGATGATGCGGTGGCGCGTGCATACTCTTCGGTGAGTGAAAGGCGCATTTTTCCGGCAACCTCCTTGCGGCCAGAATACTCGCCGGCGGCGATGCGCGCATAGCCTTCTTCGGAATTGGCGACGTACGGTTCGAGGAAGACGACCGGTGGACGGTAGAGGCGATTTGCCGCTAGATTTCGAGCCCAAAGGTAACCGTCCTCGTCGATCTTTAAAGCGTTGTTGCGTTTGTAGGTATATGGGGGGAGGCCCGTGGTTTGGCGAAAAACTTTGAGGAAAACTTCCGAGGCCTGTCGTTCCAGTGGGTATGTGCTATGGGCGATTTTCTGAGCGAGTTCTTGGCGCGATTCAAGGCTGCTCAATTCTCCAGGAGTATAGTTTCCGTGGACGAGAATATGCAGGTTGTGCTCGGTAGTGAGGCTTGGTTTCGCGGGGTCTTCCCAACCAGAGGCGTTGATGTGAAGGCATACCACGAGGTCTGGTCTGAGGTCGTCGTTGACGATGAGCGATCGCGCGCGGATTTCATCACTGCGGTAGAACAGGAGGTTGGCTCGCGCCTCGACGTGTTCGTTGAATTCTTGACTGCTCGGACTTAAGTCAGGCCAGCGGGTTGTTGCCCATTCGAGTGCGGTGTCCATATAGTCAGCAGGGCGTTTTGAATTGATTGGCTCGGCGGAATCACGGACCAGTGATACGCGCACATCGTAGGGTTCCAATAGGGATTGAACCTTCTGGGCGGTGAGAAGTACGGCATCGCCTTCCTGGAATATTGGGCCATCGCTTACCTTGAATGAGCGGCCTTCCATCGGTCCCCAGGTGCCCCCAATATGGCCTGGGTCGAGAGAAATATGGGGCGTTTTTTTGTCAAGGATTTCGGCGAAACGACTTACTTCGGAATTTTCGAGGTCGATCCAGGGGCCTTCCCGATCGAAGCGAGCCCGTTGGCCCAAGTGGTCGATCTCGATCCATTTTCGCCAGTCGTCTAAGGGGCTGTAGAAGTGATCCAGGCGTTTTTCAAGATCCTCCGCCAGAATAGGCAAGGCGCTCGGCCATTTAGCTGAGGATATTTGTAGAATAAACAGTGTGGTAACTAGGGTGATTGTTGCTTTTATGGGACTTGGACACATCACTTTGGCTTTCAGCAGAAGCCATACTTTATGGTAACTGTTCGCAACTCAACCTATCAAAATTTCTATGAAAAAATGCTCACTCATCATATTTGTGCTTTTGTGCAGTGTAAGTCTCCAAGCCAATTGGTTGGATTCGCTCTTGGGACGGAAGTCTGAAGAAGAACCGGCCCCGGAGGCCGCTGCTGGGATCCTTAACTTGGGGTCCGTTACAGATGCCTTCTCAAAAAATGTGATGGATTTTTCCAAGTCTTCGGGAGATGCGCTCCTCAAGTCGCTTGGAGGTGATCTTACCGAGCAGGTTTCGTCCTTGGCCGGCATGTTGGGCGAGGATCCGGAAAACGCTGGGAATCTGGTGAGCACTCTGGGCTCACTCGGCGACACCTTAACAACTACGAATTGGACCGCTTTTCTGGAAGGTCTATCAGGTTTGGCCGGCGGACAATTGGGGGATTCGGAGCGAGCGAGCCTTACCAAAACGGTGGAGTTGGCGACTGCGTTTGGTTTGCAGTCCTTTTTCAAAGACTCGGCGCAGTACGATAGTGTGAACAGTGCAGTCTCTTCACTACAGAATGGAAAATATATCGATGCGATTCCGCCGTTGAAGAAGTTGCTGGACGATGCGAAACTATCGGATTCCCAGCTGGCGATGGTTGATTCTTCAGTTGCCTACTTTAGTGATCTTGCGAAGAGCCGGGGCTCCCAAATGCTCAAAGACGGCATTGGATCCATGTTTGGAGGCTGAGAGAGGAAGGAATCGAGCCTCTGCTTCCCATTCTAACAGCCCGCCGCGCTATATACTTTCGCAAAAAAACCCGGGGTGGCAGGTTCCCCGGGTTTTCGTGCAATGAAGAGTCTTAGCAGGATTTACTGCTTTTCGACTTCCAAGACCCCACCTTCGTTGCGGAGGACAAAGAATGTGGGGTCTGCGTCGGGCAGGTGGTTGTAGAGAGAGATCTCTTCACCGTCCTTTACGAAGGCGAACCCGGCGCGGCGGATCCATCCTTCTAGGTGGTAATGATGTTCAAGGTAGAAGCGGTGTAAACCGCCGGGGATGAAGGCTGCCTTGTGAGGGCATCCTTCTGGAGCGTAAAGTTTATATCCAATGAAGACGTTGACCGGCTCTTCATCAAAATCGGAGCTGAGGACGGTGACATCGAATTGTGCCCGGAAATGTGCAATGCCTCGGGAAAGGACATCGCCTTCTTCATCCCCGTCTTCGATGGGGTTGCGGTGGTCTTCACCAATTTTGAGCATACGGAAGGATTTGCCACCGGCACTCCAACGGAGGAATCCTCTGCTGAAGTTCCCGACAAGGGGCCTGACTTCAGCGTGTTCAGTGCTGAAGAAACAAGTTTTCACATAAGACTTGTGAGAGGCGCGATGCCTTGGACGAAAGCCACCGTGACCGTGTTGGTTGGGTCTTTCGGAATCACCGCTGAAGCGTTGAGCTGGGCGTTGGTCGTCGAAACGATTGATATGTGGAAGAGACATATAGACTAGATAAACGTTGGGAGGTTGAGATTAGTGTGACAGGGGAGGCGAGTTGAGTGTGAGACAACTCGTAACGAAAACTGTAAAATCTATGTTAATGAGTCGTGTTTGGTGTTCTCGGAGTGATTTATCGGTCGTGCATGATATATCATCAAAAATAGCTTTATGTTCCTGCATATTTTCAAACGGGATTCATCGAAATCAGAAATATGTGTAATGGTCTGAATCAAGGTTTCTTCTAAAGAAATATTTGTTTCATAATGACTTAGGTAAAAATATAGTCAACAGTTCCTTGATGCCGGATCACGACGAAAATTCCAAAGAAGCTAGTCTTGAGTATAATGTGGGGCGGAGAATTCATGAGCGTCGCCTTGCGCGTAGTCTCACGATTGAGCAGTTAGGAAATCACGTCGGGTTGACGAAGGGGCAGATTTCAAAAATTGAGAATGGGCAGGTCTCGATTCCCATTTCTACGCTTTCGCGGATTGCCGATGCTCTGCGAACGCCGGTTTCGGATCTTTTTGAGATGGGACGTAACCCGCCTTATGAAAAGTTGAGTAAGCGCATGCGCGAGGAGCGTCTCGATGCAATCAACACGGGTATCAAGCACTACGAGATCATGTTCAGTGCGACGCGGTTGCCTCCCGGCTTCGAGATCTTGATTGTGCGTCTGGTCGACGAAAACGATTTTCGTCGCTATCGGTTTCCCGGCTCAGGTGTCGTCTACATGACTTCGGGTTCGATGGACTATATTTGCGCTGAGGATACGGTATTTCTCAGAGAGGGGGATTGCCTTGTATTCGACGGGAACCAGGAACATGGTCCGACCGCTATTTATGATAGCCCAGCGGATTTTATTCTGATTATTAATACCTTGCGGGCTTAGGGAATGATCGCGTGCCCGCTTGTTTTAAGGGTTTGGCACGCGGCACTGAGTTGTTCCATTTTGACGAGTAAGATGTCGGTGTCGAAGGTGGAGATTACGAAGATCGGGATTTCGACTGCGGCGAGTGGAGTCGCCAAAGATGAAAGTATGCCAGTGAGGTCGAAGTCTAGGGGTCCCACAACGGCGATGGCGTTCCATCCGCGGTCGGATTGAGAGTTTACCGGTTGATAGCCAGGCTCAGAAACGATGGATAGTTCGGTCTCGGTCCTGGTGATGCTGAAAAATGGGCTTTTCTGAACCCATTCTGGGATTGGGCTTTGTGGGTCCATTCGACAGATCGCAAGTTCATGAGGTAGCACTCTGAGTGTTAGTTTTGAATTCATGGAGGGTTGAACTTGCTGGATTGAGCAGAAAAAACGCCCATGCCTAATAGACATGAGCGTGTGTAGAATTTGGCATTTAGCTTAGGACTCTACCTCAGATTTGGGTCTCTGTTGGGAGGATCCTTCTCTGCGGTTGCCAGAGCGCTTGCGAGGTGCACGCCGGCGTCCGTTGCCGTTTCTTGGGCGTCCTCCGCCTTCGCCTTTTGGCTTGGCATTGCTGCCACGGGGACCATTTCCGCCTTTCCCGCGAGATCGGCTATTGCGATTTCCCGAGCGCGGTCCGTTGCCTTTTTCGTTTCCGGTTCGCGAACGCGCACTATCCTTTTTGGCAGGCTCTGCATCAGATCCTCCGAAAATCTTTCCGATAGCGGATTTTATTGAAGCAAGGAATCCCTCTGACTTTGGCTTTTGCGTGAAATCCATCCTTACGGGCTCAGCCGGAGGCTTTTTACTCCCTTGGGTCCGTGAGTTAGGCTTCTCGGTTGAGCGTCCCTCTTTGGCTCGCGATACAAAACGATCACGGGGGTTTTTACTCGCGGATTCGCTGATCGGAGAGGATTTATCGCTAACCTCAGTTGAAGATTCGCGCGCTTTGCGTGGTTTGGAGGAATCGCGACGTGGGCGTTCACGGCGCTCACTGCCTGATTTTTCTCCCCTGCGTGGTCGTGATTCTCCGGAATCAGAGTGGCGAGTCCGATCGTGAGGGTTTCCTTCGTCCGGACTGCTAGTGTCTTTGACTGCGTCTCCCAAAAGGGCTACGCGTTGAGCAATGGCATCTTCCTTTACGGAGCCTACAGCAACTTCAGTCATTGCGGCAGTCGATGCAC
>JBCCBL010000106.1:0-8889 GCA_039034055.1 Verrucomicrobiota bacterium
ATGATCCCAGGGCATCCGGATGTCCTCTCGTTTGTGTTCCCACATTTCAAAGGGTTCGAATTGTTTGCCTGGATTCATGATGTTGTTTGGATCAAAGAGGGTTTTGATTCGCTTCATGAGGTCGATCTCGGCAGGATTGTGTTGGAGCTTCATGAAGGGTGCTTTAGCCAAACCCACGCCGTGCTCCCCGGTGATCACTCCGCCCAGTTCGATAACTGTTTGCATGAGTTTTTGAATACCGAATTTTGCACGCTCTTTCTGATCCGGGTCACCGTAGTTATACATTATATGAACGTGGAAATTTCCATCAGCCGCATGACCAAATGTCGGCGTTGCTAAACCGATTTCTTCTTTGAGTTTCAAGGTGAATTCAATGAGGTCTTGCTGAGACTCGACGGGGACGACGACATCTTCGTTTAGTTTTGTATCACCCGCTTGGAACATTGCCTGCGAGCATCCTCGCCTTATTTTCCAGATTGTAGCGGCTTCCTCTTCACTGAGGGCTTCTTTTCGATAGTGGCATCTCTTGTCTAAGAGAGTTTCAATTTGCTTTCGATCTGCGATCACAGAGTCAGGGCTCCCATCTAACTCGATCAATAACATAGGTGTTTTCGGGACGGACTTGGCCATTTTTTCGGCATCTGGACTCCCTTCGGTATTTTCCCAAAATTGGTGGGCGCACGTGATCGACTGCTGGTCTAGAAACTCCAGAATAGATGGAATGATCCGAGCTGCTAGTATGTCGTGGACGGTGTCCAGAGCGGCGGACTCATCATCAAATGCGGCCATCAGGGTTGTCTTTGTCTGAGGTGCTGGAATCAGTCTCAGGACTGCTCGTGTTATGAATCCAAGGGTTCCTTCAGATCCCAGCCAGAGGTCTTTAATGTTGTAGCCCGATACGTATTTGCGCAAGGGGCCTCCCCATCTCACATATTCGCCGGTGGGTAGGAATCCATCAAGGCCCAAGACATAGTCGCGCGTCACGCCATACTTCGCTCCGCGCAACCCTCCTGCATTACAGGCCAGTGCCCCTCCTATGGTTGCATACTTTTTTGATCCTGGATCTGGAGGATAGAATAAGCCATGTTCAGCCGCGGCATCGTCGATCTGAGTTATCGTAGCACCCGGGCCGACAAAGGCCATCATGGCGATCGGATCAATGATGATATCATCCCAGGTGCTTAGGTCCACGACCCACCCGCCTTTAACGGGCGCGGTTGCACCAGAGGTCGCACTTCCTGCCCCGCGCGGAGTGAGCGGTATTCTGTGCTTGTTCGCGACTTCGATGATTCCCTGCAGCTCCGACTCATCCGAAGGTTTAAGGACTGCTTCTGGGAGAAACGAAATGCGAAGATTGTCCATTGATGCCCGATATAGGCTTTCGGAGTCGGTGAGGACTTTGAGGTCGGGTAGGGAATCTCTGAGTGCGGCGAGCATGTCTACTCTCAAACGAAGCATAACTTGAGTTTTAGACAAGACAGCAATTTTTCGTCGAATGTATCGACGCCTTCCCGAAATTGCGTAAATCTGAACCCTATGGCCTTTCTATTTACGAAATTTATCTTATCAGCAGTCGTGATTGTTTTGGTCTCCGAGATTGCCAAACGATCGGAAAAGATCGGTGCTTTGATTACATCCTTACCTCTAATCGCGGTAATGGTAATGATCTGGGTTTATTATGAAAAGAAAGATCTAGCAGGAATTTCAGAATATACGTACTATACTTTTTGGTACGTTCTTCCAACCTTGCCGATGTTTTTGCTCATGGCGTGGATGTTGAAGAGTGGGGTCGGGTTTTGGATATCGCTACTCAGCGGCTGTCTACTCACCATCGTATCTTTTTTGCTAACTGCTTGGATTGCCAAAAAATTTGGAGTAGAGCTTATCTCGTAGTTTAACGATTGTCGAAACGTGAAATCTGGCCGCTGTGTTGAATAAAGATGGTTGGAGGCAATTCCTCGAATAATTCAAAATCGGACGTCTCGATGAACATGGCAGCAGTCGACCAAGCGTCTGCCAATGCCCCGGATTTGTGGACTACCCACACATTTGGGCTAATGTAGGCCCCTTCACTCGGTGTCTCTGTGACTGGAAAAATGATGTGGCTGCCTTGAACTAAGGTCCCGGAGGCACTGAGGGCTTGATCATTTAATTCGAAATTTTGGCTCACTGGATCGGAGCCCAATTTTATAGTCCAGTTCTTGTTCCCGAATGCTAACTGAGTACTCGCACCGGCTGAGATCAGAGCGGACTGAATGCCAAAGCTTTTGAGGAGTTCTGCGATTTTATCAAGCGTGTAGCCTTTGCCAATTCCACCCAAGTCAATTTCGCGACCTGCTTCAATGCAATGAATAGCGGGGCGCTCGGGGTCTACCATGATTTGTCCGGTGATTGCCGGTGCATCGCCTTCGGCTTCGTTTTTTTTATGCTCTATGATGGCCCCCAGAGTAATATCGAAGAGTCCCTTAGTTTGTTGGTAGGCCTCTAAGCTAGCCCGCATGCAACCATAACAATAGTCGCTCACGTAGAGGGATTCACCCGCCTTCATGTGATTGATTTGCCAAACATCGCTTCCGGGAATGTAGCGACTCAGTTTTTGCTCAATATCGTCGATTAGTTGAAAAGCCGCTCCAACGATTTGTGCGTTGAGCTGTGTATCAGAGTTTTCGAGGCGTAAGGTAAAAGTTGTTTTCATCGCCTCGTGCTCAAATGTATGTATCGGGGGGGTCATGGTTCAGAACTCCGTATCCATTCATCCCAGAGATCGTTGCGCAGATACATTATCACGGGCACGTTGCTTCGAAGGGCTCTAGGGAGCTTGGCGTGTGTTTCAGAGAGGAGCGAATCGACCTCTGAGACAAGCGATGGCGTGGCAAAAACGAGTGGAAACCCTCGCATACCTTCTGTGGTCTGGGGCCAATATCCGATCGTTTTGATTTTTCTCAAATACCAGGGCAGAGGCCAGTAACCGTTTCCGACGACGGCGGTCGGGTTCAATTTTTCGGGATCCAGGGGCATCAACTTTTCAATCCATAGTTCGATGCGTTCAGGATCCTTGCTTGTCGGCACATAGGCGTAAGGGTTTCGCGGATCGTTCGCCAATCGCCCCGTTGCAGCAATGCTTTGCTGTATCTGATAAGTGATACAAAAGAGCGAGATCAATAGGGTGATGGCGATTGAACGTTTGGACCGAGAAATCAGTGGTTTGATTGCATATCCGGCAAGAATTGCGGCATGGGCCCAAGGTAACAGCATCAACCAGGGAGTTTTGTAGCTGATTAAACAATAAATGATCCAGTGGACACCGAGAGATATTGAGAGAAAAAAAGCTGCTGGTTCGGCATTTCGATGTTTAATGGAATGGATACATCCGAAGACTGCGATGAGGCCTAGGAGGCCTTCGCTCCAAACAAGACCGATTTCTAATTTGGGCCAAAGCAAGAATTCAAAATAATAAAGGAAGGGTTTGTCATGACCTGGGGTTGTTTCGTAAACAAAGAAAGTTACAAACGCGTCGATGAGACCTCCGGGATTTTGAAAATAATTTGTGTAGAAGACTGCGCCGACCGAGAGTGTGGTGAAGATTCCGATGCTGACGGGTTTCCAGTAGCTTATGAGTTGATCGATCCGACTGTATTGGTCCCTCGGGTAAATGATCAGAATCGTCAGGAGCCCTGCCAGTGACCACGATAAGACGGATATTGCGAAAGTCTCTTTGGTGGCGAACATCAATCCAATGAAACCGGCAGCAATCGCGGCAACTCGTTTACTCGGGTATTTTATAAGTGCGAATACTGCAGGAGCCGCGATCATCCCAAAAAGTGCCAACCAACTCTCATGAATAAACATTCTGCTGTAATAGACCAGGAGTGGAGAGGTCCCGATAAAAGCCGCGGCGAGGGTCGTTGGCCAAATGCCAAAATTGCGCGTCCATAGCAAAGGTGTGAGTGCGAGCAGAACTCCGGCGATTACTGGCCCGATTCTGAGTGTCTCGATACTCAGGTCTTGCCAGGTGAATTCTTTGCGGATCCTAGCTATCGGCTCTGAGACGATACTTTGGATGGGGCCATGGAAATGGGTGGGGTCGAATGCGTAGCGCTCAGCCTCAAGCCGCTCAGCCAGAATACGCGCTCCGGTGGCCTCATCGGCGTGTATTGGGCGATCTCCTAAGTCGTTGATTCGTAAATGGATAGTTGTCGACAAAATGCCTATCCAGGCGATCCAGATGAGGGCGCGATTGAGCATATTTCATGGTAATTAGAAGGGACTCGCAAGCTTGCTGCAACTATCCTTTCCAGTTGTCATTTTAATATAGGTAGAAAGATTTTAACTGTGAAAGTGTTCGACCAATCTATCGTATTAGTAACCCCGGTATGGAACGATTCGTCGCGCCTGTCGCGATTTGGTCGAGACTTGGCCCAGACCCTGGCTGAGTTTGATCTTCCGGTTGGATGGATTGTTGCCGATGATGGCTCCTCGAGCGAAGAAAAGGAAAAGACTCGAAAGGTCGTTGAGGAGCTGCGAATGAGTTTTCCGCAGATCGATGGGATGTATTTTGAGGAACGGACTCGCAAAGGTGGCGCGATCTATCGGGCGTGGTCCGCATGTAAGCACGCCGACTGGTTAGCTTTTGTCGATGCTGATGGCGCAGTCGACGCGGTTTCAACGCTCAAACTAATTCGCTGCGCGATCGATAGTGGTAAAAACGGAGGCTGTGTGGGAATTCGACGCAATGCCGTCGACGCCCCTGTCCGGCGAGCGCCTGGACGTGCGATCACCTTCTACCTGTTTTCGGCACTGGTGCGTTTGATGGTAGGGATTCCGTTTCAGGATACTCAATGCGGGGCAAAAGTGGTGCCGGGAGCGGCTTTTCGGCAGTTGCATCCGAAGTTGATGGAGCGCGGCTATATTTTTGACGTCGAGCTTCTTCTGGCGCTGCATCAGTTTGGCAGTTGTATTGTAGAATCGCCAGTGCCTTGGCGTGAGATGGAAGGCAGTAAAGTGAGCCCATTTCGCGATGCCTGGGGAATGCTTGCTGGCCTATATCGGGTCCGCAAAAGAAAGAAAATGGGGCATTACCGGAATGCCTAGAACCTAACTTATTTCAGAAGAAACGAGATTCACTTATTTGGCAGGTCTGAATCGGTGTTATTGAGTGATTAATTGTATTTGGCTGATTGGCACCCAGCAGATTCGATTATCAGCCAACTTGATTCGGGCCCACGATTTTCGAATCTCTTCAAGAGTGAATTCAAGGCCGTCGTGTAAAGGTTCATTAAACGCGTTTGCAAAAGCATAACTGGGACCCTTCTTTGCAAAGACCGATTCGGTGATAACGGTTCCGTAGGTCTCCTGCTGCAATACTCGATGTATCAAATTTGCGGATATAATAAAGAAAGCAATTCCGGCGATTGTAGTGACCACGATGATCGGTCGATTGCGGTAGATGATAGTTCCCAGGAGGCCTGACCAAAAGATCAGATTGGTAATCAAAATACCGGCCTTTATCCAACTGACGGGAATCGTTTCCCAAGCACTTTCTTCAGCTTCGATGGAGTTGAGGGTAAGCGCTCGCGCCGCAGACAGGTTTTCACGCAGCTCCTTGTCGAAAGGCCGGTATATGCTCGCATGCCGATAAGCGGCAATGGCTCTTCCAAGTTCTCCACTCTGGAACCATGCATTTCCCGCATTGTACCAAGCTTCGCCCGCATGGGTGTAATTCTCTGCACTCTCCTCAAACTTTAATGCAGCTTCTTGTAAAAGTGCTGATTGTGCATCGCTGCCATATTCGCTTTGATTCGCTTTCTCAAATAGGGCCTCTGCCTCCTTCCACGGGTTGGCGACCAGCGGCGAATGGCAGATCAATCCGATTGCGATGAATAATGCGGATGCTCTCAGTGCGAGTAAGCTTACCCGTTTGGCGGCCTGTTCAAAGTCTCTGAAGTCTATAGAGGTTTCTTTCTTGCTAAAGGTGCGTTCATCAATGCGTAGGTGCATCTCATTGATTTGATCAATATCTTCGGGCCTAGCTCCCAGTTTTGTGAGGATGTGCTGTGAATCCCTGCAAGTCCAAGCGTCTTTATTCACGTCGAATCGAACTGATAGGAAATTAATGAAAGCGTCCCAACGGGCTTTTGTATTTTTTGCTGCCTTACGGAAAGCTTTATAGGCCGTTTGGTACTCGTGGTATTTGGGGTAGATTTTGCGACGACGCTTATCCATTGCTCTGGGAAACAAGATAAAGAAACATAACGGGGGCAACAATAGCATGGGCCAAAAAACATCCTGCATCGTTGTGTGCATTAGATTAAGAAAAGAGTTCATTATATTGGGTCTTTTATTGTGCCAGGTGCCTTCAGGTTGATTTGTCAGCGAGATGGTTGCTTCCGGAAAAGTATCAATGGGGATGAAGCTTGAGTCTTCACTTGGATTGACGGTTAGTGGCACTGCTCGTGTGCTTCTTATCACATATTGCTCGGTCGACGGGTCAAAAGTTTTGAACGACAAAGATGGGAAACTTTTTATGGTAGTTATGAGAGGTCGAAAGCGCGTGCGAAATAGGCTACCGGTTGCCTGCCATTGACGGGCAAAGTCTTGATCAATGAGAAATTTGGACCGCAGTCCGCGTTGCGAAGTGAGAGAAGGGAGCGCAATCATGCCGTGCGGAGCGAGGCTCTTTACGCTGATCTCAACTTCACTCATCTGGCCAATCTCAATATTTGTAGGACTCACCTGTGCTTCGAGTTCTAATGGTTCGAAGAGTCCACTGAATGGAAGGTCGCCGGTTTCTTCGGGAAGCGCCTTTACTGAAATTTCCAAGGCATTGGATAACGTAAAGATTCGGCGATATTTTTGGTGGCTGTCGGGTAGTTCGAAGAAGAGATTATTGAAGTGCGCTGCATATCTACCGAATGCACCCCGATTTGCACTTGTAAGGGCGCATTCAAGGCGAGTTGACGCGAATTCATAAGTGCCAGGTTCATCAATACGCAAGAAGATAGTGAGTTCGATTAATCCTAAATCTTCTCGTCGATTTGAATCGAGAGTGCGGTTGGCAATGACACGCCGACCTCCAATCGGGAGGCCTACTTGGACTTCTTCTGGTGCGGTATTTCGCGGAATGACAATTTCGATATTTGGATGATTGAAGAATGGTGGATTTAGTTGAAGGTTGCGGATTGCGCTAGCCTTTAAGTGGCCTCGCCAGCTCATTTTGATAGGAAAAGGTTGCCCAACATACACCTGTTCACGATCTGTTGAAAAGGAGAGCGTTATCAGTTCTGAGGATACAGGTTCATCGACAATGAACTGCAGAGGATTCGTCCGATAAAGCGTAGTTTCAGAGCGAAATTCCAGCGATGGGAAGATACTCAATCCAGTTGTTTTTGGTAGAAACCGAACTATCGCGACGGATTTTCCTTCGTTAGAATCGGGAGTGTCGAAGGCTTCGATTTCGAATATCGTGATGAATTCGTTTTCTATATTCTGCGCAACAGGACTTTCAATCTGTGTATCGAAGTAGATAATGCATGAACCGACGCGATCAGTGAAAAAGCTTTGCTCGCGCAATTTTGGCGAGATATTCTTTTCATCCAATGGCGTCAAACTTTCGAAAACCTCATCAGAGCTTCCTTGGGCTAAGCCATACTTTGAGAGGACACAGGCGAAAAGCAAAAGAGCACTACGAATATAGTTATGCATCAATAGTCCTTTTCTACTTTTCCAGCGTTAGCACTTCTGCGCTTCTGTTGTCGAAATTGTAGATTTCCCTGTTCTTCCAATAAAATGTCCTCAGCAGAATAGTTGGGTATCGGTAATTCTTGCATACCGGCATCACTTGCAAGGTCGCCATCTGACATCTCGGAGCTGCTCATGCCCTCGTTGTATTCCTCAAAGTCTTCATAATTGTATTCCTCTTCGTATTCGTCAAAATCATCGAGACTATCCGAATCTGGTTGAGAATCTCCGAGCAAAAGATCGATGACTTTTTGAATGATCAGGATCGCTGTCTCTTGGGCTGAGCGTGCTGCTGGCCAACTAGACCAGGATTTTAGTTGTTCAACCGCATTTTGCTGTTCGATGATTATGCCGTCCATGAGACGGATCGGTTCTTTGAAGACGGAATCGATTTCTGGCATTCCGGTTTGTCGGGGGATGGTCATTGTTTCGTTTAAAGCTGCCATGTCTTCGCGAATACTCCTGGCTTCTTCAAGGATCCAGATTTGTATATCAGTGTGTTCACGCGCCGTGGTTGCAGCGTCAATGGGAGGCTCGATGGGTGTTGGCGGTGGAGCGTTTCTTCCCCGTCTAGGACGTTTGCGGTCTACATCTTTCTCCTGGTTTTCTCGATTGAGCTGGATTTGCGTTTCGCGGAGAGCCTGTAAGCGTTCGATTACTTTCTGTATCTCGGCTTCTAGAGCATCTTCTTCTTGTTCGCGTAATTCAATTTTAGTGACTAAATCTTGGATCCACGCAAAAGTAGTCTGGAGCCTCTTTCCAGCGCGTTTAAAATTCGGGGTATATCGTTTTGCAGAGAGGAATGCTTGTTGAGCGTTTTCAGCGATTTCCATGGCCAGTCGAGGGCTCATATCCGCTTTGGCTTGAGAGAGTTTTAAAAGAGCTAGCCCGCGGTTGAGTTGGATCGTCGCGAGGGCTTCGGGAGATGTTGTCTCTTGATTTGTATTGAAATATAAAGACGAAAACTCGGCTTCGGCTTCTTCATAGTCTCCATTTTCGAATGATTTGAGGGCAATATTGAAAGAATGTTCAAGTGGGGTTGAGACTGCGGACAGTTTTGTCGGATGCTGTATTCCAAGTATCATCAAGAAAGTGGTGCCGAGTTGAATGCCACGCGCACCCCAGGACTCTGCTAAAACCAGCAAGATGAGC
>JBCCBL010000107.1:0-8852 GCA_039034055.1 Verrucomicrobiota bacterium
CCTCAGTCTTCATGCCGAAAGCCTTAAAGCATGCACTGCATCATAAGTTGTACCGTCAATTACTCAGTGGTAGAATCCTCTATAGGGCTCTCAGTACCAGAAATTTGAATGAAGATACCTTGGTGCATGTACATTTTCTTAATCAAGCGGAGGCCATCGCAGAGATGAAAAGCGCTGGATTCCTCACAACTCCAATTATCGCCACGGCACATGGATTCGACGTCAATGTATGGCCGAAACAATACGAAAAGGAAGATGCGTTTAAATTCTTGAAGATCACTCGAGTTCCGATCACTTGTGGATCGGAGTTCATCAAGAAGAAGCTGGTGGGCTTTGGAATTCCGGAGCACCGGCTTTTTATAATCCCATTAGGAGTGAATCCGCAGTTTTTGGAGACTCCGAAAATTGAATCAGATTCCGAACACGATATTTTGAGAATCGTTGGGATTGGTCGATTGAGTGAGGAAAAAGGATGGGAGGTTTTGGTGCACGCGGTTGATCGATTGAGAAAAGACCACCCGCGATTGACGCTAGAGTGTATCATCCTTGGGGAAGGGCCTGAGCGCGGAAGGCTTGAGAGAGTCCTTAGAGAGCTTGAATTAGAGGATGTCGTCTCCATGCCCGGTCCCGCTTCTACCGATGAAGTGATTGAGCAGCTCGACCGCGCAACCATTTATGTGCAGCCATCAATAGTGAGTGAATCCGGTGCTGAGGAAGGGCAAGGGCTTGCTATATTAGAGGCGCTTTCTCGCGAATGTGCGGTCATTGCATCTTCAATTGGGGGGATTCCAGAAAGTATCAAAGATATGGAGACAGGGTTGCTATTCCAGTCAGGTGATTCAATTCAGCTATCGGAGAAAATCCTGTTTCTGTTCCGAAATCAGGAAAGTGCGCAAAGGATGGCTTCCCGGGGTAGAAGCTTTGTAATCTCAGAACGCACCCAGGCAATCTGGTTTCAAAAGGTCAAGAAAGTCTACGAGAGCATAAGACTTGAGAATAAAGAGTGAGTGACTCGATCCAGTATAGCGTGGTCATTGCGACGAAAGCTCGTGGTAGTTTTCTGATAGACACGGTGAATGATTTATTGTCTCAGAGTCGACGCCCTGAGAAAATTGTGATCATCGATAGTATTGAAGATCCGTCGGGGGAGCCGACGATTGAGCGCTTGCCTGTAGATCGCGCTCTTGTCGAATACCATTCCACTGCGATTGAGAGTGCTGCGATGCAGAGAAATTACGGTGCTGAGTTCGTCGACACCTCACTTATATGCTTTCTTGATGATGATGTGCGGTTACCGAAAAATCATTTTGAGCAGCTTTTAAAATCCTGGGAAATTAGCGAAAATGTGGTCGCAATGTCTGCTAGGATTGACGGCCTGTCTCATAGACGGCCGGAAGCATTATTGAAGGCATATTATCGCTTTCAAGCGGGTTACGCTCATTCAGATTATGGGGCGAAAGTCATTGGTCCGGCGATAAACTTCGTGCCAACGTACGACGGGGGCGAGTCGATGATTTCGAGTGAATGGTTAAACTCGACTTGTCTTCTCGTCAGGACCGAAGTGTTCCGAAAGGAATGGTTTCCTGATTTTGAGGGTTATAGTTGGGGCGAGGATGTGCATTTGACGACACGATTGCGTCAATATGGATCCTTATATTTTGAGAATACATCGACATATACACACCTAAGTCCCTCGGACTCAGGGAAACGTGATCTTCGCAAAATGGCACACATGCAGTTTACGAATCAATATAGAATCAGTGTTGATTGTTTGGGTCGTGACTCTGCCTGGGCTTTGAGGCGACTTTGGATACATTTAAATTTTAATCTAATCAGTATGATTCGTAATGGAAATTCCAGTTGGTTGGCTTTTTATCAGGGTGGAAAAATAGCGTTATCGGAGGTCTCAAAATGATCCATAGAATAATCAGCGGAATCGTCTCGCGCCTACGCAATCTATATTGGAAATCGAGAGGCGTGCGTATCCGGGGTTATTGTAGGCTTGGGAGGATCGATATTCCACGCGAACATAGAGCCCTGGAATTCGAAAAAGATGTGGCTCTTGAGGATGGATGTTCCTTCATTATCAGCTCCGTTGAGGGCAGGTCACCGCCAAGGCTCAAGGTCGGTGCCAATAGTTATTTCAACCGAGGCGTGATTTTAGATGCGTGCGAGCTTTTAACGATTGGCCAAAGCGTGATGATCGGACCCAACAGCTACATCACCGATCATGATCATGCATTGAAAGGGGATCGATCTGATTTGATTAGTCAACCGACGTGTATCGAGGATGCTGTATGGATTGGAGCTAACGTGTGCATTTTAAAGGGGGTGACGGTCGGTGCTGGTTCGGTGATTGGAGCCGGCTCTGTTGTGACTAAATCAGTTCCTCCAAATTGCCTAGCGGTCGGAAATCCAGCGAAAGTGGTGCGAGAATTATAGTCGGTTCATTAAAGTAGTGGAGAAGAGTCAGGAATCAGGAGATCGCGTATCCGTATTGATACCCTGCTATAATGCGGAAAAATGGATCGAACAGGCCATTCAGAGTGTTCTAGGACAATCGGTGCCCGTTGGTGAGATAATTGTTTATGATGATGCGAGTCTAGATCGCTCCGTTTCGGTGATTGAACAATATTCTGGAGATGTTCAGATGATAGGCTCCAGAGAGCATTTGGGAGGACAGCGAGCGCGGAATGAATTGCTAAAAAGGGCGAGGGGGGAATGGGTCCAGTTTTTGGATGCGGATGATTATCTGCAGGAGAGAAAGATTGAAGCAGATTTGAGAGTCGTTGAATCGATTCAGGGAATTGATGTAGTGATTTCACCGACACTTAGAGAGTATTACCCAAGTGGAGACCTTGGGAAGATTCACGAATTAGCGGAGGGGGTTGATCTTTGGCTGAAGTGGATTTCTTGGAATTTACCACAGACTGGAGGGTTTCTGTGGAAAAAATCGGCGATTGAAAAGATCGGGGAGTGGAATGAGTCGTGGGAGAATTGTCAGGACTATGAATTGAGTTCTCGAGCACTACAATGCGGTCTTAAGTTTGGAGTTGCCAAAAATCTGGAGAATCGGTCTCAGGCCGTGTATCGACAATGGTCAGACAGCACGGTTTCAAAAAAAAATATTCAAAGTGTGATCGAAAACAGGACTCGCCTCATATTATCGGTGATCCATTTTCTAGGTGATTCAGGGCTGATGAAGAGCGAATACAAAGAAGCGGCTGGAGTCGCATTTTTTGAAATGTTTCGATCGTACGCTGCCATGGACTTGCCAGGTGCCCAACGGTATCTTGAGGGGCTTCCCGAATCTCTGCCTCCTCTGGTCAAGGGAGAAGCAGCTCCCTTGAAGTATAAAATGGTCGCTTCGATTTTGGGTCTGATGTTGGCCGAACGCATTGCCAAGTTACTTCGTTGATGATGGATACCGTGTGCATTTCGATCGTAAGCCACAATCGTGCCGAGGAGTTAGAACGCACTCTCGCGGTGATTCAGCAATTCGATCCACCGGTTGATGAGATACGCATACATTTAGACCGTTGCACGGATCGGAGTCTGGAGCTTGTTAGATCGACCGCGCGGGATGCCATTGTCCTTGAAACAGATGTGGGTGGATCGATTCCGAATCGAGATCAAATTATTCGAGAATCCGGATGTGATTTGATCTTATCACTCGATGACGACTCCTATCCGTTGGAGAAAGATGCCATCGGTCGTATCAAAACGATCATGAATGCAAATCCTCGCATTGGAGTGCTGACTTTCCCGCAAATCAGTGATGAGTTTCCGCAGCAAGCTTCGCTTTTGAAGGGAAATAAAAGTGTGGCCAGTTTTGCGAATTCGGGAGCGGTGGTACGCCGGGCGGCTTACCTGGAAGTCTCGGGATATCCGGTGGATTTTTTTCACATCTTTGAGGAACCGGATTTGGCCCTTCAATTGATGGATCAAGGATGGATGGTGATTGAGTCGAGTATTCTCACGATTAGGCACCATTACAGCCAGGTCGAGAGAAACGAGTGGCGTGTCCATGCAAATCAGGCTCGCAATGAATGTATATCCCTCTGGTTGCGATGCCCGAAGGAGTATTTGCCGCAACAGGCCATTCGACTTTTTTTGGGACAAGCAAGATATGCATTTCGCAGAGGTTGGTTCTGGCGGGAACCTCTTTGGTGGTCAGAGCTATTTGTATTATTCTGGCGAGTGCGAGGAAATCGAAAGGCGGTCCGTCAAGATACCTTTATTTTGTGGCGCAAATTATTGCACACACCCAAAGATACCGAGTTGCTATAATAACATGAGTGATCCTATCCCAATCGATGCCTATCTGCTGATTATCGGTGCGATGAAGAGTGGGACTTCATCCCTTTTTCATTATCTTTCGCAGCATCCAGAGATTTGCCCTGCCAGGACCAAAGAACCCGAGTATTTTTCGAGAAAGCAGAGTCATCGAGCAGACCTTGAGAAGTATTCGGATCTCTGGAACTTTGACTCCGGTCGTCACAGATACGTTATGGAAGCTTCCACGGGATACACAAAAGCTCCACATGAATCTGGAGTGCCTGAGCGGATACATCAATTTGCGATCAAACCAAAATTTATTTATATACTCCGGGATCCTTTCCAGCGAATTGAATCGCACTATAATTTCATCCGATCAATGAAGGATAGCCCGTTGCATATTGGTGATACATATTATGCTGACCTAAGCGACTACTTCTTTCAATTGGAGCAATATCTTGAGCATTTTGAGCGAAGTTCGATTCTTCTCTTGGATTTCGAAGATTTTAGGCGAAACACTCAAACGGTGTTGAAACGTATCTGTGCTTTCTTGGAAATTGGGGAATTTACGGTTAGTGACCTGTCCATTAAGAACCAGACTTTGATCCCGCATAAATTCATGAAATCGGGTCCTTTCCGAAGGCTT
Source organism: Verrucomicrobiota bacterium (assembly GCA_039034055.1). Classification (GTDB taxonomy): domain Bacteria; phylum Verrucomicrobiota; class Verrucomicrobiia; order Opitutales; family JABSRG01; genus JBCCBL01. Next base: position 4,925 of record JBCCBL010000107.1, read on the forward strand.
GTCTACGCGCTTCCGGCTAAGATTCGAGATCAGTTGTTACGTAAATTGAGTGTTACGGGTTCGGATGTTGGCTATGTTAGGCTTAGTGAGGAAGAGCGCCGGGTAATTAGGAATAGATTGTCCGGAAATATGAAAAACCTTAGAGAAGTCTTTGGGTTCGATATCAGCGTTTGGGGATTCGAATGAATGGGCTCCGATGCTAAAATATACTGCCTCGCGACGAATCCCTGTCATCTCTGGGATCAGGCTCGCGGTTTGTCGTATTTGGGCAGGCAAGTAATTTTTGTTTCGGGTTATCCAAGAAACCGTTTAGCGGGTGATGCTCATGGATGTATTATTCATTCGATTAGCGGGCCGACTCTTTTGACCTATGGAATCACCAAGATTTTGGGGCGTTCCGGGTCGATAGCTCGGCGATTATATAACTGGCAAGATCGGCTCTTTGATAGAGCAACGGCTCGATACCTTGCTGAGGAAATGAGCGACGATGAATCAATCGTAATCGGATTGCCGGGACAATGCCTTGAGTCCTTTCGAGTTGCCAAGCGCTGGAATAGTCGATGCTTCCTGAGCCATGCAAGCGGACCCATTGAATTGCAAAATAGAGCAATCCGCGAGGAGTATGAACGTATGGGTCTTGAGCATACGTCGATATTAACGTCGATTCATTCACAGGATAGACTAGAGAAAGAATGGGCACTGGCAGATATTCATCTGGTGGCATCTTCACAAGTCCTCGAGCAGTTCTTATCACTGGGTTTTGCAGATGATTCTCTTTCATTGGCACCCTATGGAGTTGATAAGAATGTATTTTATAAGAAGGAGCGGAAATCAAAACCGGGAGACGACTTTATCGTGTTATTTGCTGGGCAGACGGATATTCGGAAAGGGATCCACTGGTTGATGGATGCTTGGTCGCAGGTTTGTAATCGGGTCGACTGGAAACTCAAGATCGTTGGTCCTTCTTCGCCATGGTTGTCGGAGCGATTGGAGCGGGGAGAGAACCTGAAGGGTGTCGAATACCTGGGTTCCATGAGCCAAGCCAAATTAGCTGACAATATGAGATCTGCTGATGTCTTGGTATTGCCCTCAATCGAAGATGCATTTGGACTTGTAGTTGCGCAGTCTTTACAGTGTGGCACACCGTGTATCGTTTCGGATCGGGTTGGGGCAAAGGATCTTTTAGATTCTCGAGCCCGAGGTCGTGTAGTAGCGTATGGTGATTCAAGAGCAATTGCCTCTGCGCTTGAGGATATTGAACGTGAGCGGCCCATTGTCTCAGATGAATTTGGATATCAAGAAGCCGCCAAGACACTCATGGCTCGGCTGAATGTAAGAAAATAATGAGTAGTCTTTTTAGACACTTTTGGAATTCTTTATTAGATGTAGTCTTATGAGTGACTTTAGAATTGCGATCTCATGGAGCAATGTATTGGCGCGATTACAGGATACGGTGAATTCCCTCAGCAAACTTCCTCGTGACAGCTTTTGGATTATCTGTTGGTAAATGCGTAACTTAGGGTTTGTGAAATTTCATGCTTCTATCAATTGATCAAAGATAAAAATATATCTCCGGTTCAGGTCACGACATCTCCTCAAGCCAGGATTGAAGGGAGTGTAATAATCATTTTTTCGATCCTGACTGCTTGGGTATTTGTTCCTGACACGACTCCTTTTGCTGTGGCGAGCCATTATGCTCGATATATCGCGATTGGAATTACCTTGAGTCTGCTGTTTGAGGTTGCAGTGATGGGTTTAGGGCGCGTCATTCGGGCTGACTGTGTATGCCTTGTTGTCTTCTATGCCCTGTCATACCTCGAGTTTCTTTTTGATCAGCCTGAGTTGAATCAGGCCTCTACGCTTAGTCAGACTCAAGGGGCATGTGCTCTCTTTAATTTGGGTTTTGTCTCCATGGTGATTTCAAGGCACTTTTGGCCCACAAAGCGAATTATTGTTTCAAATGAGAAAAGTCAGAGAATATCGTTTAAAGTTTTGTTGGCGGCATTCTGGATAGCCTTTGCGCTGGGATTTTTCCACGTTTTCTGGGCAGTTGATTTCAATCCTATAAGGGCAATCGAAGAAATGATGAGACCCCGCTTCTCGCAATCTTGGGGGCGCGGTCGTCTCGGGGATTGGAATGCACTTTTGGTAGAGCTTGGATTGTTGATTTATTTAATCCCACCGCTATTTGGGGCGCTCTTGGCTCTGAGACGATCCATTCCAACGATTCATCTAATGCTCACAACTCCTGTATTCATTTTCACACTGTTCTATGGATTTTCATCAGGAACACGTAACATATTCGGCATTTATGCCATCACTTTCTTCGTCGCATATTTGATTAATCTGGAACGCCTTCGGTGGGGGCGCGTTATCTTGTTTTCCTTGGCGGTTCTTGGAGTTACCGCTCTAGCTTCGTTTCATATGCTAGAATTTCGAAATATGGGACTCAAGAAATACTTGGAGGATGAAGCGTATCAAGACGAAGCGCTGCGGGATACTCTATTCATTGACTTTAACTTGCGCTATCTTGGCGTCGTGCAGGAGGTGTTTCCAGAACGGTATGATTATCTCGGTTTCGAGGTGCTGGTCTGGGCGATCGTGAAGCCGATACCCCGTGCGATCTGGCCCGGCAAACCCGAAGGACTGTCTGTCTCTATTGAGGAGGCGACGAATGTTGAGCAAATGTCGGTGGCAACCACTTGGGTTGGCGAGAGTTTTTTAGCCTTTGGGAGAGTCGGTGTAGTGGCTACCGGATTGACAATTGGTTTGATTTGCGGGTTTTGGAATCGTCGCGGATCACAGTATGCATCCCCGATGCAGAAGATAATTTTTGCCTCGGGGTTTTTTGCGGCGGCTCTGTCGATGCGGAGTGTTTTCTGGTTCACGACAGCTTTGCTTCCGACGATTGCCTTGATATCTGGAGATTTAATTTATCGGCGATTCGCGGCGAGGAATCGTAGGTCGAAACGTGTTCGTTCGAAGCCTTCATTTACCCTACCATCAGACAGTCAATGAGGGTTGGTATTTTTTCCGTAGCGCCCTCACCGTATCAACGGGATCTTTTTGCGAGTTTGGCTCAGCTTGAAGAAATTTCTCTTTCGGTCTTTTATTGGGAACGGTTCACTCCGGACTCTCCCTGGAAAATTGACTCAGTCTTTGAGCATGAGTCTTTTCTCGATAGTAGGGTATTCAGTATATTAGGGAAGAGAATACATTGGAGTCGAGATCTCCCGGATCCGAGCAATTTTGAGGTAATCATATTTAACGGATACATGAATCTGGCCTATCGATCCTATATAAGTAAAATTCCATCAAAGACGCGAACGATATGGTTTGGTGAGCGATTCGCATCTACACGTTTTGGCTTGATTGAATTATTGTATCGATACTTTCGTAGCCCGATAATGGGAGTTGATGGAGTAATCGCGATTGGTGCTGAGGCACAGGAACAATACCGGACACTGTTTCCAGGCAGACCATCCATCAATCAGCCCTACGCTATTGCCACTGAGGGACCGAAATCGAAGGGCCCTGAGGGCACATCGGATCGGGTGAACCTTCTGTTTTGTGGACAGTTGATCCGTCGAAAAGGGTTTGATCTCTTGCTTGAGGCTTTCAAAAAGTTGTTGGAAGATGAGTCACTCGGAGGTGACATTGAGCTGACGGTGGTGGGCGCGGGCGAATTGGAGTATTTGCTAGAAGAGGTATCTGACAATGCACGCAGTCGCATTCATCATATGGGCTTTCTCCAGCCAGGTGAGCTGTCCGGGATTTTCGCGCAAGCCGATATTTTTGTCTTGCCCAGTCGCTACGATGGTTGGGGGGTTGTTGTGAATCAGGCGATTACGGCCCAACTTGCTATTGTCACTACAGATGCGGTTGGAGCCGCGGAGTATGTGAGTGAGGAAAATGGATACATCGTTCC
>JBCCBL010000108.1:0-8851 GCA_039034055.1 Verrucomicrobiota bacterium
ATTTCTGATCTAAATTCCCACTCATCTGGGCACGCTAGGATGCATGAGCCAAAATGAAAAGCTCGTAGAGGCCACATGTTTTTGGATTTGTGTTAATCAAAAACCTCATTTTTTAATCTTGGATGACCATACCATTCACAAAGTACCATGCACTCGGCAACGATTACTTGGTGCTCGATCCTCGAGATATTCAGGAGATCTTCTCCACCGCTAAAATTGAGCGGATCTGCCATCGAAATTTCGGTCTGGGCTCTGATGGTATTCTCTATGGCCCACTGAAAACTGAAGAGGCGGACTTTGGTTTGCGCATTTACAATCCAGACGGTAGTGAGGCCGAAAAAAGCGGGAACGGCATCCGGATTTTCTGCCGTTATCTATTTGATACGGGAAGAGTCTCGGAGGCACCGTTTTCGATCTGGACGCCCGGTGGAGTTGTCAATTGTCAAGTCTTCAAGGCGGGCAAACTCATCGAAGTTGAAATGGGTGCCGTTTCTTTTGATAGCACCGTCATCCCGGTTGAAGGAGAGGCTCGACAGGTCATTAATGAAGAGATCGAACTCGATGGACAGACCTACACATACAGTGCCGCTACCATCGGAAATCCTCACGCCGTTTTCCCGATGGAAGAAATTTCCGAAGAACTCGCGTGCAAGGTGGGACCCCTCGTTGAAAACCATCCCAATTTCCCAAACCGAACCAATGTGCAATTCCTTAAAGTCCTTGATCGCAACAATATCCAAATTGAGATCTGGGAGCGTGGTGCCGGCTACACCTTGGCTTCAGGAAGCTCCAGCAGTGCCGCAGCTTCGGTAGCGCACAAGCTGGGATCGGTGGACCAACAGATCACTGTTCACTCTCCCGGCGGCGAATTACTCATCGAGATCGCAGACGGTTATCAAATCAAAATGACCGGTCCTACCACCCGCGTAGGCGTCATGCATTTGGACCTTGAATGCCTGGAGGGTCTCTGATTATGTCATAGTGAAGGTGTCCGAAAACTCATTTAGCGGTGATTAGGAGTATGTTTGGAAAATAGCCCGACCACCACCACGCTGAACACAAAAACACGAAGAATCGGGCTATTAACGTCGGCCTATGCAGCTATTTAGGGCGCAAATGCCAAACATTCACGCGCGCGAGTTCATTTTTTTGTAGCCAGACCCTATTCAGGAGTCTACTTTTTTCCGTTTTCGCAATGGAATCTACATCTGCTCCCGATCCCAACCCACAAGACAACAGTAGCGAGGCTTACGACTCCTCAAAAATCCAAAAGCTCGAAGGTCTCGAAGGTGTCCGCAAAAGACCGGACATGTATATCGGCGACACCAATGAGCGCGGTCTCCATCACTGCGTCTTTGAGATAGTCGATAACTCGATTGATGAAGCGTTAGCCGGTTTTTGCGAAACGATTGAGGTGACCATCCATAACGACGGTTCGCTCTCAGTGAAAGACGACGGTCGTGGAATCCCTGTCGATATCCATCCTAAATACAAAATTCCCGCCCTCGAGTTGGTCATGACCAACTTGCATGCTGGAGGCAAATTTGGGAAAGGAGCTTACCAAGTATCGGGGGGTCTTCACGGGGTTGGCGCCAAATGTGTTAATGCGCTGTCTGAATGGTTTGAAGTCGAGGTCTCTAAGAGTGGCCAAGTCCACAAAATGGAATTTTCGCGCGGCATCACGACCCAGAAGATGAAAGTCATTGGTCAGACTCAAAAGACAGGCACCCAGATTTCGTTCTTACCCGATCCACAGATTTTCGAAAACACCCGCGAGTTTAAATATGAAATCCTCGCCAAACGCCTGCGCGAGCTAGCCTTCCTGAATCCGGGCATTCGGATCATCCTTGAGGATGAACGCAATCCGAAGAAAGAGGCTTTCTATTTTGAAAACGGGATCGCCGAATACGTGGCCTTCCTCAATAAAAATAAAAACATCGTTCACGAAGAGGTCATCACCTTCGATGGTGAAGCCGATTCTCCGAATCCCGATACTGACGCCAAGATTGTCGCCAACATCGCATTTCAATATAATGATGGCTACAACGATCAAATTTTCGCCTACGCCAACTCGATCCACAACTTCGAAGGCGGCACTCACCTCTCAGGATTCCGGACAGCTCTCACCCGTGTGATAAACAACTACGCCAAGGCAAACAACCTGGTGAAAGAAAAGGATCCCAGCTTCAGTGGGGACGACGTTCGAGAAGGTTTGACCGCCGTGATCTCAGTAAAAGTCCCCGAACCACGCTTTGAGGGTCAGACGAAGACAAAATTATCCAATGGTGAGGTCGACGGAATTGTTCAGCGCATCACGGGCGAAGAATTGAAATATTATTTCGAGACCCACCCCAAAGAGGCGCGCCGTATCATAGACAAGGCTCTCAACGCCGCACGTGCTCGTGAGGCGGCTCGGAAAGCCCGCGAGACTGTTCGCAAAAGCGCCATGGTATCGGGAGGACTTCCCGGTAAATTAGCAGACTGCTCGAGCCGCGATCCATCCGTTTCAGAATTGTATATTGTGGAGGGAGATTCCGCCGGAGGTTCAGCCAAACAGGGACGTGACCGAGGCACTCAAGCAATCCTCCCTATCCGAGGAAAGTTGCTCAATGTTGAGAAAGCACGTCTGGATAAAGTCCTCAACAACCAGGAAATACGCACCCTGATTACCGCCATAGGAACCGGTATCGGAGATCACGAGGGAGACGGCTCTTTCAATATCGAAAAGGCCCGCTATCACAAAATCATTTTGATGACGGATGCGGATGTCGACGGGGCCCACATTTGCACGCTCCTACTCACCTTTATCTACCGCCAAATGCGTGGCCTCATTGAAAAAGGCTATGTTTATATCGCTCAGCCTCCGCTCTACAAAATCAAGCGCAAACGGCGGGAGCAATACATCGACAATGACCCGCAGCTCAATAGTATCCTGCTCGAATTGGGAACTGAGGACGTTGAATTGCTGCGCACGCGCGATGGGCATATTTTCCCAAACGAGCGCTTGGAAGCGTTCATTGAAGGCCTGAATAAACTAGAAAATCTCGGGCGTGGCGTCACTCGCCATGGTTGCTTGCTCGCTCACTACCTCGATCAAAAGAAAACTGAGACGTATGAGCTTCCAAAATACATGGTAAGAATCCGGACCGGTAATGAGGAAGAATTCAAATTCATTATAAACGAAGAAGAACTCGCCGCTTACTACCTCGAAATGGGCTGCGAGGATGTAAATGAAGATGTCATTATGCGGTCCGTAGAGCGCGAAGGACAGACTCTGAATCAGCGAATCACAGTTCACGAAGTCTACGAAGCCGCGCAGATCACTAAGACACTTCAATCGCTCGCCCACGAGGGTTTAGATGTGAAGCAATTCTCTGCCTCTGAAGAACCACGCTACCATCTCATCGAAAATCGTGGCGACGAGAAAAAAGAATCGATCATCGAACTTCATTCCATCTTGGAACTGGTCGACAACATCCGATCTCTCGGACGCCGTGGTTTGAGCATACAGCGATACAAGGGGCTCGGAGAGATGAATCCGAAGCAACTCTTTGAGACTACTATGGACCCCAAAACCCGCCGTCTTTTGAAGGTTGATATCATTGATGCTGCCCTAGCGGATGCAAGTTTCTCGATGCTGATGGGCGAAGATGTTCCAAGTCGCCGCGCATTTATCGAGGACAATGCTCTCAACGTTTCTCACCTCGACGTCTAATCTCCCTCATTCACTCCATTCTTTAAGATCCGGAGCATATTCCTGTATCGAATTTCTAGTATTTAGTCATGTCCGACGAACGCCTTGTTAACACCAATATCACCGAAATTATGGAGTCGGCGTACATCAATTATTCGATGTCCGTCATTGTCTCGCGTGCCCTACCCGATGCCCGAGATGGCCTGAAACCGGTGCAACGTCGTATCCTCTACGCTATGCTGCGTGAGGGTCTCCTCCACAATCGCCCGTTTGATAAGTGTGCGGGGGTTGTTGGTGAGGTATTGAAAAACTACCACCCTCATGGTGATGGATCTGTATATGACACCCTAGTACGTCTCGCACAGCCGTGGGTCATGCGCTATCCACTGATCGACCCACAAGGCAACTTCGGATCAGTCGATGGCGACGCCCCTGCCGCCTACCGTTACACCGAGTGCCGGTTGACCAGTCTCGCCGAGGAGATGCTCAAAGACATTGACGCCGAGACGGTCGACTTCGTTCCGAATTATAAAGAATCGACTACCGAACCCAGCGTCCTCCCCGCCTCATTTCCCGAACTCCTCGTCAATGGGTCGACCGGGATCGCGGTGGGTATGACTACAAACATCCCGCCACATAATTTACGCGAAACGATTGATGCAGTTTGTCTCGTGATCGATAATCCGCAGGCAAGTATTGACGACATCATGCAAGTGTTGCCTGGCCCCGATTTCCCTACAGGTGGTACTATCAATGGAAGAAGCGGTATCGACAGCTATATGCGCACCGGCCGCGGTATCGTCCGTATGAAGGGCACCATTGATGTCGAAGAAAATTCTGCAGGTAAGGAATACCTCGTAGTCACAGAAATTCCCTACAATGTAAATCGAGCAACCCTCGTCTCGAAGATTGCGGATTTGGTAAACGATAAAGTTATCGAAGGTGTGTCAGAGGTCCGTGATGAATCCGACGAAAACACTCGAGTGGTTATCGAACTCAAACGAGGTGAAATTCCCCGCGTCGTTATAAACAAGTTGTTCAAGCATACTGCCCTTGAAAGCTCGTTCGGAGTGATCTTACTCGCCCTTGATAACCGTCGGCCCAAGCAGATGAATATCCGCGAGGTCATTCAGTGCTATGTCGATCACCGTCGCGAGGTTATCTTCCGTAGGACTTCATTCCTCCTCCGCAAAGCTGAAGCGCGCGCGCACATCCTTGAAGGTTACCGCATCGCTTTGGATAATTTGGATGATTTTGTAAAAATCATTCGAGCCAGTGCTTCCCGAGACCAGGCTCGAGAGCGTTTGATGGAGAAATATCCGATTTCCGAGCGCCAAGCGAACGCTATCCTTGAACTCCGCCTCTATCAACTCACCGGACTCGAGAGAGATAAGATAGAAGCTGAGTATGCTGAGATCATGGAACGCATCAAAGAACTCCGGGCCATTCTCGAGAACGAACAACGCCTCCTCGGTGTGATCAAGGACGAACTCATTGCCATCCGCGATAAATACTCAGATGAGCGCCGCAGCATCATCACGGCTGCCGAAGGGGAAATGCGCATGGAGGATTTAATCGCGAATGAAGGTTGCATCATCACCGTTACCCACAAAGGCTTCATCAAACGCAGCGCCGTAGATCAATACCGATCTCAGAAACGAGGCGGTAAGGGCGTGATTGGTGCCGGATCTCATGATGAGGATTATGTTGAACATCTGTTTACCGCTTCGACCCACGACACCATCCTGTTCTTTATGGACAATGGGCGCGTGTATTTAGAAAAAGTGTATATGGTTCCAGAAGGTCAGCGGACCGGTAAGGGACGCATGATTGCGAACTTCCTTGAGCTACGCGAGGATGAGCGCGTCGCCTCAATGATATGCATTAAAGGTCTCGAAGAAGATATTCACTTTGTGGCGGCAACCCGTAAGGGTGTGGTTAAGAAGACTCATCTATCCGAATACAAACACATCAGAAAAGGCGGAACGATTGGTATCAAAATCGACGAAGATGACGAACTCTGTAAGGTCGTAACCACTACCGGAGACGACGAACTGATTATAGTTACCAAATCTTCTCAGGCGGTCCGCTTCCATGAAGACGAGCTGCGCGCTCAAGGTCGTGCAACTCGAGGAGTTACGGGAGTCCGCTTCAAGAACGAAGACGATGAGGTACGCACGCTCGAAGTGATCAATCATGAAGAAACGCTCTTGACTCTAGCATCCTCAGGGATGGGTAAACGAACCGCATTCGACGAGTATCGCAAGACTGCTCGGGGCACCAAGGGCGTCACCGCAATGAAAGCGGATGTCATTGTTGGAGCCCTCAGCGTATCGGAAGAAGACGAAATTATGGCTATCACCCAAAACGGCCAAACCGTGAGAATGCCGGTGAAGGATATTCGCATCATCGGACGAGCTACGCAGGGAGTTCGCTGCCTCAATTTGGCCAATGGAGATTCCGTGATTGGTGTCTCAAAAATTGTCGAAATAGACGAAGAAGAGGCGTAGGCCTTAACCTGATTTAAGAAAGGGCGTAAGAGTTGCTCACAAAAACAAAACCATGCACTTAACTCGGAATAAAAAGAATAAAAGCCTTGTCGGTCGCATTATGCGACAGGGCAAAATGTACCAAAAGAGCTTTCCCCTCTCGAAGTTTAAGACATGGAAAGCGGCTGAGAAAGAGGGAAAGGCGTGGTTGGAAGAAATTATCCCTACCCTCCCTCCGTCAATTATGAACGAGAAGAACAGAATGACTCATCGGAACTCATCCGGTGTTGTTGGCGTTCATTTGGCATACAAGCAGGTCACCAAAAAAAGTGGCAAGCAATATGGATACTGGTCGTGGATAGCACGATGGCCAAATTGCCCAAAGAAAGGTGGAATCGCCTGGCACGTAACTGCAGATCAGAGCGATGAAGAGACCTTCGTCCTGGCTGTATTAACGCGTGAAATGGAATCTGTCGACAAAGACGCTGTCATGGCAAAGTTCAGACGAATCAGGAATCGAAAATCCTACAAAGAAATCGCTGCGCGAAAGATGCTGGTCTTGGAGTAGACCATCGCACCGAGTCAACCGAATTGAAAGAGTGGCGCCGAATCGGAGTTTAAAGCACACCTTTCCGCTCGAAGAGTATTAGAATGGTCGCATGGTCATGTTAGATCTCAGGGAACCTTAAAAATCGATCTTTATGGACAGTACTGCCGCTACAATCCTCGCCGTCTCTTTGATGATTATTATGTTGGGGATGGGACTTTCTCTGACTGTCGAGGACTTCAAGCGAGTCCTTAAATTTCCCAAAGCCATAGCTCTCGGGCTGATCAATCAAATCATATTGCTGCCTCTTATCGGCTTTGCCCTTGCTGGATTTTTCAAGGTAGAGCCGCACATTGCCGTCGGTATCATCATCCTTGCCGCCTGCCCCGGAGGACCGACCTCGAATCTGCTCACCCACTTAGCTAAGGGAGATGTTGCGTTGTCTGTTTCACTGACTGCGGTGAATAGCCTTATCACGATAATATCGATACCGCTGTTCGTAAATCTTGGGCTCAACGCATTCATGGCTGAAGACACATCTATCGCTGCCCCAACAGGTTCAATTGTTCAAACACTCCTTATGGTCATCGCGATTCCGCTAGGTATTGGCATGACGATAAACAAGCTCAAGCCAACCATCGCATCGAAGATCGATAAGCCCGTGCGGGTTTTCAGCGCCACCATTCTATTCGTGATCATCATCGCGCTTGTATTGCGTTTAGGGGAACAGTTGGTCGGGTTTTTGACGAGTGCACTTCTGATCGCCCTAGCGCTGAACGTAACTACGATGTTAGTCGGTTTTTTCTCATCCCGACTGGCGAAATTGAGTTTTAGAGAATCGCTTACCATTTCTATTGAATCGGGCAATCAAAACGGAACTCTGGCAATCACGGTAGCGGTAGCGGTTTTGCAAAACGAAGCCTTCGCAATTGCGGCTGCAGTCTACAGCTTAATTATGTATGGCACTGCCTTGATTCCTATCGGTATCGGAAATAAACAGGCCACCAAGGCCGCGTTGTGATAAAACCGATTTCATCGAGAAACTGTTGGCTGTCTCTTGATGCTTATTGACCTGGCAATCCTGGTGCGATCTGTTCCAAGTTTTCTTTGCGATATTTTCCAGGTGATATGCCGAACAGTTTAACAAATTCTCTGGAAAAATGGCTATGATCATAAAAGCCGACCTGATGCGCGATTGAAGTCAAGGTATCGTCGCTATGAATCAAAATTTGGCTCGCTCGAGTGATCCTAAAATTGATCAAGAAACGCGAAGGAGTCTCCTGGAAGGCCACTCGAAATCTTCTTTCAAACTGGCTCACTGAGAGGCCTGCGACTGCTGCTAAATCGCTGACTTCAATCGGTTCTTGGTAATTCTCCCGGATGTATTCGACAACCGCATTCATACGCTTGTAAGGCTGCCATGCCGTGTCAGATTTCTCAAAATCGCGCATATAACCCACGATCCCGATGCACGTTCCCTGGCGATTCTTCAAAGGAAATTTGCTGGTGATATGCCAAGAGACGGAGCCGTCCGGGTTCGCGACGAGTTCCACCCTCCGCAAAATCGGTTCACCCGTCTTCATGACCTTTGAGTCATCCTTCGCATACCGCGAAATCATGTAAGAAGGGAAAAAATCATTGTCGGTCTTTCCAATCAACTCTGCCTCAGATTTGAGCCCCAGTTTCTGTAACTGGAGTTCATTTCCCCCGATAAAACGGCCCTCCTGATCTTTCATAAAAAAATAGACATCTTTAAACGCTGAAAAGAGGTCTAGAAAGCTATGGGGATCGATATCGCTGGGACGCTGGATCAACATATCTTGAAGGGAAGCCCATTCATGGCGTAAATATACACAATTTTGCCGAAAATCTGCAAGATGCAAATGGCTGATCGTGCTATCTTTATCGGATGCGAATTGGTATCAATACGTTCTTATTAACCCCAGGCTTCTCCAATAGCGACATCCCAATCCTCAAAACCATCAAAGATTATGGGGCTGATTTCGTTGAACTCGCTATCGTCGAATCGGAGGGATTCAAAACGAGCAAAGTTCGCGACGCACTCAACGCGACAGGGTTAGAAAACCCGATTGTTTGTGGCGCCTGGGGACCGGGTCGTGA
>JBCCBL010000109.1:0-8750 GCA_039034055.1 Verrucomicrobiota bacterium
GGCCAGCCGGCGCCGGAATTCCAGTTGTTACCCGAGCCGTCCATTCCGGCAGAACTGAGGATCCGAGCACCCGTAGTGGAAAACCCACTCAAGGCAAAAGTATAAGGCGGGTTATTGCCATAGCCCTCCACAGTATCCGAGCTGAGCGCAGCAAAGTAACTGATACCATTCATGGTGGAGATCCCGGAGGTCTCTTCCAAGACGATCACACCCAGGGTTTCCGCGTTGCGGGTGATGTCGACATCTTGGCCCACATGCTTACCAATATACAGATCGCTTGCGTTGGCAGGGCTGCCAGCATTGCTTCCCCGGGCCCAGAAGGAGGACCAGTCGGAATCGTTTGAAGTCATCACTTGCCCCAGTACGATCGGATTACTATACACATTTTGGTAAACGATTGCCTCTCCAACAAAGCTGTTGGTCGGACTGTCGGTGATCGTCGAGTTATAGGTAAAGGCTTCCATCTTGATACCATCAATCGGCTCAGTGTAGGTGCCTGCATTGACGACAACATAATGAACCGGATAGGCAAAGCTGGCAGATCCGGTAACGTCTCCTGGATTTTGTAGTTTGATCTCGAAGGTATTGCCCGAAGCATTGCGGATGCGAGGAACCGCTGGGCCCTCCGCAGCCTCATATTGAGGCGTCGCGATCACCACCGGATTGCTATAGGTGTTGATGAGGGTGACTTGCTGCCAGTCGCCCGTGACACTCGGTAGAATTCCAGATTCTACGATCAAACGGTCCGCAGGCGCCGCTAGGGATCCGGCAGTCACGGTGGCCTGAGCCCCGCCGGCAAATACAGCAAGCTCGCTAATGGTCGCATAGGTGGCGGGCTGTTGGTAGAAAAATGAAATAGTACCGGAGGCATCGGTAAGCAGGTCTAGGGAGCTGCTTACGCCGCTGCCGTCATTGACGATGGATACATTCCCTCCTCCCAAGATAACCGATACCGCAACCGGCGCATTTGGCAGCGGATTCCCACTGATTGAGTCGGTAACAGTCAATTCTATCGGCAGCGGAAGAAAGGTATTGATATCACTTCGCTGGCCGTCGCCACTCAAAATTTGTAAGACTGGGTCCACCGCAGGAGCCTGATCATAGTAATCAACGGCCTGGGTGTCGTTTTGATATTCAGTCAAATTCGATTGCGAATCTCCATCAAAGTCATCGCCTGGGAGGATATCGTCTACAGTATTAAATTCATCCGACAAATCGAAATTCACGATAAGGAGTTCATAGCGGTCATCCATGCCATCTCCATCAGTATCGATAATTTCATCACTGAACACCAGATACGTTACTTGTTGTGTCGTTCCACCTCTACCCGTATTGCCTATTTGGTCCTCATCGAAAACGATGTCTAGAGCACCTACATTTTCGTTACTTCCATAGAGAATCGGCCAGCCGGCGCCGGAATTCCAGTTGTTACCCGAGCCGTCCATTCCGGCAGAACTGAGGATCCGAGCACCCGTAGTGGAAAACCCACTCAAGGCAAAAGTATAAGGCGGGTTATTGTCATAGCCCTCCACAGTATCCGAGCTGAGCGCAGCAAAGAAACTGATACCATTCATGGTGGAGATCCCGGAGGTCTCTTCCAAGACGATCACGCCCAGCGTCTCCGCGTTGCGGGTGATGTCGATATCTTGGCCCACATGCTTACCAATGAACAGATCGCTCGCGCTGGCAGGGCTGCCAACATTGCTACCCCGGGCCCAGAAGGAAGACCAGTCCGGATCGTTCTCAGTCATCACTTGCCCCAGCACGATCGGATTACTATACACATTTTGGTAAGCCACTGCCTCTCCAACAAAGCTGTTGGTTGGACTGTCGGTGATCGTCGAATTATAGGTAAAGGCCTCCATTTTGATACCATCAATCGGCTCAGTGTAGGTGCCTGCATTGACGACAACATAGTGAACCGGATAGGCAAAGCTGGCAGATCCGGTGACGTCTCCAGGGTTTTGTAGTTTGATCTCGAAGGTATTGCCCGAGGCGTTGCGGATGCGAGGAACGGCTGGGCCCTCTGCAGCCCCATATTGAGGCGTCGCGATCACTACGGGATTGCTGTAGGTGTTGATGAGGGTGACTTGCTGCCAGTCACCCGTCACACTCGGCAGAATTCCAGATTCTACGAGCAAACGGTCCGCAGGCGCCGCGAGAGATCCAGCGGTCACAGTGGCCTGAGCCCCACCCGCAAACACATCCAGTTCGCTAACTGTCGCGTAAGTGCTCGGTTGTTGGTAGTAGAAAGAAATGTATCCAGATGCATCGGTATACAGCGTCAAGCTACTGCTTAAGCCACTACCGTCATTAACTGCAGATACATACCCTCCTCCAGACGCAACCGATACCAAAACAGGCGCATTCTGTAAGAGGTTCCCACTTATAGAATCGGTAACGGTCAACTCAATCGGCAGTGGAAGGAAGGTGTTGATATCACTTCGCTGGCTGTCGCCGCTTGAAATTTGTATCGTCGGGGCCACTGCAGGTGACTGATCGTAGTAATCAAAGGCCTGAGTGCCGTTTTGATACTCCGCAAGGTTGGTTTGCAAATCGCCATCGAAATCTTCACCAGGCATGACATGGGTAATATTCGCGAACCCATCACTCAAATTAAAATCAACCACACGCAGCTCGAAACGGTCATCCATCAAATCATTATCGCTATCGATGAATACGTCACCGAAAGCTAGATACGCGAGTTGCTCCGTACCACTCCTGCGCTGACTACTCGCTATCTGATCAACATCCACAGCGATATCTAAGCTATTGGGAAGGGCATTGTCCCCATAGAGCATCGGCCAGCTACCAGTATTGCCGTCGAATGCTGCCGAGCTGAGCACCCGAGATCCGGCGCTTGAGAGCCCACTCAAAGGATACGTGTATGGGGGCACCGGCGCTGAGCTAGGAGTATCTTCAAAACCCTCGATGGAATCAGTGCCTACGGAAGCCAAATAGTCGTATCCGAGGACGGATGAAAGAGAAGCTGTGGCTTCGATAATAACAACCCCCAGGGTCTCATCTAAACGTGCCGTGTCAGTATCCTGACCTATCTGTTTACCGACAAAAATATTGGAGCTATCGGGAACTCGCTTTCGAGTAGAACCCCGGGCCCAGAAAGAGGAATAGCGGGAGTCGTTATAAGTCATTACTTGCCCAAGGACCACTGGGCTACTGTAGGTATTTTGCGGTGTAATCTGCTCACCGACCAAGCCTGAAACCGCACCGTCGGTGATGGTAGGGTCGTATTTGAAGGCTTCCATAGTAAGCCCTTCATTGGCGATTGAATAGACCCCAGCTTCCACTACAAAATAATGCACGCTCACCACGGTATTACTCACATCCGTCACACCGCCCGGATTCTGCACTTTGATCTCGAATCGATTGCCACTCGCATTCCTAATTCTGGTGACTAAAGGTGGACTCCCAAGACCGTATTGGGGCGTCGCAATCACTACCATATCCGCATAGGTATTGAGAAGAGTCACCCGTTGCCAAGAATCTCTTACGAGTGGCAGCACCCCGTGCTCAAGCTTCAACCCTGCCGGCACACTCAGAACAGTGGTAGTAGCCGAGACAAGAGCACCTCCAGCTTGAAAATCGATCTGACTGACAGTCCCAGCGCTGCTTGGCTGTTGGTAATACACCGATACTCGGCCTGCTAAATCCGAATTTCCAGAAAGCGACGATGTCAGCCCAGACCCGTCATCAGTCAGTGCCAACAAGCCGCCTCCCTGCTGCACCAAGGCGGTGAAGGGAGCGTTGACCAGCGGATTTCCGGTAATTGAGTCAGTAACCTCTACAACAATGGGGTCATTGATGAAAGCATCCGGCGGACTCGTTTGATCATTTCCACTTATGATCGAAATCGCTGCAGTGACGGCTGGAAACTGATCATAATAATCCTGTGGATCCGTCCCATTCGCAAACTCTGTGGCATTGTCTTGCCCATCTCCGTCGAGATCACTGCCGCTATCGTCGACGAGGGGATCCAAGCCATTTTGATACTCATAGAGATCGGCCAAACCATCTCCATCGCTATCAGGAGACCTTGGGTCCGTTCCGATTGAAATCTCCAGATCATCATCTAAGCCGTCATTGTCCGAATCCAGGCCAGCTGGCATCGTAAAGGAGACTGAAATATCGTCTATGAACCCCGGTGATTCGGACTCTTGTAATAATTTTAGATTACTGAAATAGGGTTGAGGGTTAGCGAAACCAAAATCGGAAAATACCAGCAGATCGTTGAGCCAAATACTCCAAGTTTGGGCCGCGTAATCCAGATAAACGGTGACACGCTGCCAGCCGCTAGGATTCCACGAAACTGGGGCCTCGATAAATGACTGTGAAAGGCCATTGAATGCTACCAAGTTCTGGTCGGAATCAAAATAAAAGACCGTTGATGATTCGCCCTCGACGAGGCTACTCGGGGCACTCACTCCTGTATCAAACAAAACCGGCCTAAGCTCAAAATCAACCCAGGCCACGCTGTCATCCGACCCATCAAAGGGAAGCCTCACGCTGAGATCCAGGCTGCTATTGCCTTTTACTTCAAGGGACTGAGCACCACTCAAGGACGCTGCAATAGAAACTTCAGCCAAACCACCCGATACCGACCAATTGCTCACCCCATCGATGTTTCCGATTGGGATAGACTCAAAATCTTCAAAAAACGGAACCAAGCTCAACGCATATACATCGAAATTACTGGGATCGGCGCCGGAGGATACTTCGACTCCATCATTGATGCCATCCGCATCGGTATCTGGATCCGTGCCCAGAGTCGACAACTGGAACTCCTGCAAATTAGTCAGCCCGTCGAAATCGTTGTCAAATAGGCGCTGATTGATATTTACATTAAGACCCTGCGCGACCAGCCAGCTATCGGGTAAACCATCATTCGAGGTATCCAAGTAAAGTGGATTGAGGATGCCGGAATAGAAGAAGTCTAGCCCAGCCGAGAGGTCAGCGGACGACCTGAGCGTGAAGTCAGTCAGCGAGGATACTGAATTGTCTAAAAATCCGGAGTCAGCCAATACGATCTGACCGTCCATGAAAAGATCCCATCGTTTTGTTACAAAGTCCAAGCGATAACTCAGACGCAGCCAATTATCAGACAGACCACTCGAAACGGGGAACACTGCTCCAGACGCGAGCCATTGGCCCCCTCCGAAACCATCACCATCAATTACGAACACTTCGCCGCTCTCAGCCGCATGGACGAAACCAACGACCGCTGATCGAAATGGACTGATCGACTGCGGTAAATTAGTTTCATCAACCACCACGGGTTTGAGAAAAAAATCAACCCAAGCCACCGAGGAGCTGGGGCCTGATTCGAATAAACTGACTGACAGATCGGCATCTCCGAAAACCGAAAGGGACTGCAGACCCGAAGCGGCGTCGAATGAAACGCTGGTGCTCAAGCCCAGCGGGACATTCCAATCGGACAGCTCTGAAGCATCGCCGTTGAACACGCCATCACTCGTTTCGAAATCATTCGCATAAGGCAGTTGGACTGCCGACTGGAGCGACTGCGCGAGTATGAGAAGTGTGATTAAAAACGCTCCACCGAGAGAACCTCTCCGATAGAACGCTGCAAAGTCAGATCGACAACACATAGCAAAAAGCCCTCACCTAGTTAAGATGACCTTTTACTACCAACTGTTGTTTTCTCTCGACAGAGAAACGAGGTGGCAATGATCGTGGAGCCAGTGACTGAGCCAAGCGTTACGAGCGTGCCGTTCGCCGGTTCACCCCCTAACGGAATTGAAGGAGAGGCCAATAATACCACCAAGGAGAGCAGAGACATCGAGAGCATAGTACGTGGTCCTACACATAACACGATTTACGTCAAATCCATTTGTCATTTTTTGTATCTACCTTAACGCGACCCCTCATCCGAACTTCCAAAATCAAGGAACTGCGCGGCACTCGTCTTGGCATCACATATTCACGCATCATGATTCCATTATATACAGGATCTTTGTTTATAGGGTCACAAAACGCGACAATTCGAACAAACCCGAACCTACGGCTGACCTAATTTGGAGAGACTTATCAAGCAAAGCGGTTTGCGAACACTATAGACTGTCGAATTTAATCCTGCCTAGCTTTGCCAAGAATGTATGCCAAGAAACATACAAAGCATGTTTGAATAAATTGATGTATATCAGAAACAAAAAAGACCCGAAGCTTATTTATCCGAGTCCGAATATCTTCGCATTAAAGCGACTGTCGTTAGATCTTCACATTCTTCTTCTGCACAAACAAGAAGCATTCAATCTATTCTTATCGTATCGCCGCTCCGAAATCATATTTCAGGGATCAAATGGATACAGTTTTGTATTTTAAACTAACTACAATTAAGCTTCACCATTCTCCAAGCTATTAAGGAGGACCCGAGCCTGTTCTAGCTTCCCGCTTTCGACTGCAAGTTTTTCAGTGAGTTCGGCAACAACATCTCCTTGATTTTCCAGGAATTGCTGCAGTGCGCGTGTTGGGGTTGTGGGTACGTCCTTAAGGTCTCGCCGGATGACTTTTTTGTTCTCCCCATTGGGCAAGGATACAAAATCTTCGCAAATCAACGCTTTGGAGGTGATTTTCTTCGGCTTAACCTCGACGAGGCGGAGTGGATATTCGGGGGCAACCGTATAAATCGTCTTCCCGTTGACCTCCTGATCCCATTTTTCGGTGAGGGATGCGGCGAGTTGTTGAACCTCTTCAGGTTCGAATGGTTTTCTGAGGATGAGCAGATTATCACGTTTACCGAATTGCTTACGAATCGATTCCCAGCTCACATCCGAGTATGCCGAACAGATCACAACTTGGAGGCGTGGATCGGTGCTCCAGAGATGTTCTATAGTCTCGACTCCATTCCATCCTGGGGGCATGCGCATATCGACAAAGGCAAGAGAGATCGGAGAATCGGTATCTTTAAGTCTATTAAGAATATCGAGGCCGTCCTTGCCACTGAGGGCGTGCTCAAGTTCGAAATCAAATTGGCTACTACCACTTCTAGATTCCGGGACTGCTTCATCAAATAAAAATGCCTCGGCCGCCTGAAGGGCAGCTTCGTCATCACCATCATTATTTACAAGGATTCTTCGATAGTCGTCGTGAATACTCTGATTGTCATCAATTATGAGAATATGCCTGTTTATCGATTCCGTGCTCTTAGAGTCTGCTGTCATATCTTTCTCCATATCTTAGGTCTCGATAAAATTCCGCGTGCTAGATAGATTCTGCCAGGTTTGTTGGAAGGAAGAGACGAAACCGGGCGCCTGAGCCAATACCATTACTCTCGGCTTCAATATATCCACCGAGTTCTGAGGCCAAACGTTTACAACTGTGCAGTCCGAAACCGTGTCCATCAATTTTTGTTGTGAACCCATGGGAGAATAGATTCAAGAAATCCTTTTCCGCTATTCCAATTCCAGTATCTTCGATTTCGATGCAAACCTTTGATTCTTTCGATGACCAACAACGCACAAAAATCTTACGTTCCGACTGCTCGTAAGCCTCACAAGCCTGTTTAGCATTAGAAATAAAATTCACGAGGATTTGCAAGATTTTGTGCCGGTCGCTCTCGATGGGGTTTAGGGGCTCGGAGTGAATAATGAGATCGATTTGATGCCGTGTTATCGAGCCCTTCGTAATTTGGACTGCTTCATTGACAATTTGTTCCAGTTCAACGGTTTCTGTATTTTCACTCTTTTTCCTTTTGAGTAGATCTTGCTGAACGCGGATCAACTCCTTCATATGGGTGACATGCTGTTTTATTTCTTCGAAATCCGTGCTGATTTGCTCGGTCTCTTCGGACAGCACATTCGTAAGTTTTCGTAGGTAACTCGGTATGTGTTTTCCTTTGGGATGGACCTTAAAAAAATCGGTTGATTCGACATTTTGCTCGATCAGTTCAGTCAATTTACTGAGACCTGACATTCGAGAACTCGTCATACGCCCTTCGATCATCAGGACGGAGATATTCAAACTGTTTAGAACATTGCCCAAATTGTGGAAAACGCCCCCAGCCATATCTGCGAGAGATGCCTTGTTTACCAGCACTGAGATCTGTTCCATCGTCTGGCATATCAGAGTACGCAACTCTTCGACTTCGCTTATAGACTCAACCTGCGACTCAATCGATTCAGACTCAACCATCTCTTTGGTAGAAATCATGGTCTGTGTTCTTTCCTTAAATACTCAGGTTTTCAGATTTCTGAGGAATCCATTTACTCAATACAGATGAAATCTCAGATGGGGTTGATGGTTTGGATAAATAGTCGTTCATACCAACTTCGTAGCATCGTTTTATCTCCTCATCGACCACGCAGGCAGTCATTGCGACAATCGGGATATCATCGCCCGTCGTAATCTGGACCCCGAGCTTTCTGATACTTTCGGTTGCTTCGAGTCCATCCATTTCAGGCATCTGACAATCCATCAAAATACAATCGTAGTTAGCTGTAAATATTACATCCTCTGTATTTGAATTCCCATTTACTCCAGCATCATCTTTAGATGGACTGTTATTTCCTCCATCATCATTGGAACAAGAGACTAAAAAACAAAAAATAATAAAGGCAATTATCTTTTTCATTGTTTGATAATTTTAAAAGTTGTGTTGTCTAATGATGGAATTTTAATGAAATATCCAGGGTCGCAGGTTGAGATCCCGGAGGCCGCGGGGCGGGTTGTCTTCGAGGGCGAACTTGGGATCGTCATCGGCAAGACCTGCAAGGGGA
>JBCCBL010000110.1:0-8750 GCA_039034055.1 Verrucomicrobiota bacterium
GAGGGCGTGAAAGCTGCGCGCTTTGTGAGTATTGGAAATGTCACCTCAAAGGCGCTTTCAAACAATAATTTACCGGTCGATCTTCAGGCAGACTCAGCAAATTTGGATTCGTTGATTGATGCGATCATTGAAGACTCCGATGATCATGAATGATTTTTCCGAGAAGCCGAATAAGGTCAAAGTCTGCGGGATGACCCGTGAGGCTGATATTGAGCATGCCCTTAATTGCGGGGCCGATTATATTGGAATGATTCTGTATCCGAAATCTCCTCGCGCAATTTCGGTATCGCGTGCCGAGGAGCTTCTCCAGGTAATTCCGGAAGGGAAGGGGGTTGCGGTAGATGTTAATACGGGGACAGACGATTTGATGCGCTACCGCGATGCAGGCTTTGGTAGCTTTCAGATTCACGTAGAGTTCACGATTGGATTCCCTTCTCTGGCAGCATGGTCAGGCATGGTTGGTCGCGAGCAATTATGGTTGGTTCCAAAAATACCTCCACGAGAGGAGTTTCCTCAAGTGGTGCTGGAGTTTGCTGACTCGATTATGATTGATACCTATTCGACTGATGCGCATGGGGGAACCGGTGAAGTCGGTGATTGGACGCAGTTTAATTACTGGGCAACCCTGTATAATCATAAACAGTGGATTCTCGCTGGAGGCCTGAATCCTGAAAATATTCGTAAGGCTGCAGAGAATACAGAGGCGGATGTATTGGACTTAAGCAGTGGAGTCGAGTCTGAGCCAGGCATTAAGGACCACGCTAAGATCAGCGCTTTGTTTGCTGCGTTGAAAGGTGCTGCTTGAGGCTAAAGCGATAGTTTGCGAGGCCCAGCCTTGTCGGCGTTTATTGATACACCGCAGTCGCTAGGCTAGGAACACCTCGTCGATTTTTTCTGCGTATTCATCTAAAGAGTGGTTCGCGCCGAGCCCTCCAAGATCTTCTTGTAGGGTTAAGATCTCACCGACGTGGCAGTATCCGATTGCGCCTGGTAGCTTCGGAACCACGTCGTTATTATTGATAATATGACGCAGCCGTTGATGTGCGTCCGGGAAAGCGTCTTTGAAGCTCTGAATTCCGGGCTGCGGGGATCCGAAGGTGAGGGCCCCGTAGGCTATGTCATCGGGGAATCCCCATTCACTTGGATTGAAGACTCGAGCGTTGATTGTGCTCAGGGCTCCTCCGAGGCTGTGGCCCGAAAAGATGACGGCGGTCGGAGGAATTCCGGTACTTTGTAGTAGGTCGACGAGCGCCGCTTTAATTTTTGATTCATATGAAAAGTAGCTACGATGGAATCCGTTGTGAATTTTGCCTAGATCGTTTCCATCTACTTCTAGGGTGATGGGGACAATCTGAGCGTCGACGTCCCAGTCTTTGGAGTCTTTGGTCCCGCGATGAGCGACATAAACGGTGCCGTCTTCGCCCTGGGCTACGATGGCCCCTGGGGAATATTCGATCACCTCTTCGTATCGATTGCGTGGGCCTGGTTTGCGGCGGTGCGCCCAGCTTTCGCGGAATAGGAAGGGGCTGCTTTTTGAGATGCCGAGGGCCGGATCGAGTTTCGGCGTTAAGACAGGATGTCCGGAGTCTTCATCCGGTTCGCCAGCATCTTTCCATTGGTCGAGACCGTTGTACAAGGTGCGCGAGAGGTAGGCGCAGATTTCGGCGATAGAGCGAGAGAAGTCTGGGTAGGGCATAGTCGGAGAGGATTAAAAAAGCCGACCCATAGACGAGCCGGCTTTTGAAGTTTTTCGAATAAAGTGCTTACGCGGTGAAGAGTGCGTCGGCCTTTGACCAGTCTACCACGTCCCAGAAAGCAGCGATGAAATCCGGGCGTTTATTCTGGTATTTAAGATAGTAGGCGTGTTCCCAAACATCGAGGCCGATGATCGGGGTGCCTTCTACATCGGCAACTCCGGTCATGAGCGGGCTGTCCTGATTGGGCGTTGAGGTGACCGCGAGTGATCCGTCGGCAGTCTTGACGAGCCATGCCCAGCCTGAGCCGAAGCGCGTGACTCCCGCCGCTGCGAATTTTTCTTTGAAAGCGTCAAATGATCCGAAGGTGCTGGTGATTGCGTCGGCGAGGGCACCCACAGGCTCTCCTCCACCCGACGGGCTCAAGATTGTCCAGAAAAAGCTGTGATTGGCATGTCCGCCCCCGTTGTTGCGAATAGCTCCACGAATGCCCGCGGGAACGCTGGAGAGATCTGCGATGAGTTCCTCGACAGGCTTGGCCGCAAGGTCTGGCTCAGACTCGAGAGCCGCATTTGCCTTGGCAATGTAAGCAGCGTGGTGCTTGGAATGGTGGATTTCCATCGTGAGCGCATCGAAATGGGGCTCAAGCGCATCATATGCGTAGGATAACTCAGGAAGTGTGTATGCCATAACTATCAGTTTCTTAGGTTAAGATGAGGGTCCACTATTGGGGGTTTCCTCTCGATTCGTCAACTATGCTGCTGAAAATTTCTGTAGTCTTTGAGGTTTTCGGGGGATTCTATGAGAAAACGAAACGGGTCGGAGTTTGAATGAGGAATAATCTGTGTTATTTTTGCGGTGATGAGTGAGGAGACAATAACCCTAGGAGGTGGATGTTTTTGGTGTCTAGATGCGGCGTATCGACAGGTGCCTGGAGTGGTTGCGGTGGAGTCCGGGTATTCTGGGGGGTATTCCGAGAATCCTAGTTACGAGGCGGTGTGTTCAGGGTCAACCGGGCATGCGGAGGTCGTCCAGGTGACCTTTGATACAGAGAAAATCGATTTGCGGGTAATCCTTCAATTGTTTTGGAAAATTCATGACCCGACGACTCTGAATCGTCAGGGAGCGGATGTGGGGACTCAGTATCGTTCAGTTATTTTTTTTCACGGTGAAGCGCAGGAGGCGGAGGCGCGCAAGCAGATCGCCGCTTTGCAGGCGGAGGGGGTTTTTGCGAATCCCATTGTCACCGAGGTGAAGCCGCTTGAAAATTATTTCACTGCGGAGGCTTATCACCAGGATTACTACAATCAAAATCCCGGCCAGGGCTATTGCAGCTTCGTGATCGCACCAAAACTTGCGAAGTTTGAAAAGGTGCTGGCTGGCTAGATTCCTTGACGGGCGATTCTCCGAAGTTCGACAGGTACTTCTTTGATCAGGGCGCCGATGAATTGGGTCATTACCCGGTTACCCTCGGGAGGAGTGAAAGTGGGATCGGGGATGAATTCGCCGTCGACCTTATCCATTTCAATTTCCAGAGGATAGAATGCGGGAGATGTTAGTAGGATCACGTAGGGGCCGTCGGGAATAGCGCTTGTATCAAAGATATTTTTACCGCGCCGGGCTGGAGTGAAAGAGAGGAGCGGGTCGGGCATCACCGGAGGCGGGCTTTCTCGAGAGTATCCCATGGGCTCAGGGTAGATAGCAACCGTCACTTCAGGGTTCCCGCTGTTATAATGCATGAAGCGCACAGTGGATTCGATATCAAATCGGATGCCGACGTAGAGGTGTCCTGAGCGCTTGGCAGTGATGCTGGGAGCGAGGGCGATGAAGCCGATTCCGACGACTGCGGCAACTGGGAAAATAATGAACAATACTACCTTCCAGCCTGAAAGATTGGGTGCTAAATCGTGTTGAGCCATCGTTAGTTTTCTTCGGCGCCCAGGTATTTTCGGCGCACGCTTAACCAAGCATCAGATTGAGCAAACTCAAGTAGGTGGATGTTAATCTCTTTAATAATTGGGCTATTTTCAGGAAGCCCGAGAGCGTAATAGCTGGGCGCGAAGGTTTTCGGTAGGGTGGTTAGGGTTTCGGAATAGAATCGACCGATGAGGTGTTTTAGTACCGGCTCATCATGAACAAAGGCATCGATGGTACCGTCCTCGGTTGCTTGGAGTCCGAATTCCGCCGCCGGAAAGCTATTGTAGCGTATTCCAAGGCTCGATAGCCGCCTGGCAGCCAAGCTGCCTTCCACTGCGCCGATGGTGTAGCGAGGTAGACTGCTTACGGATTCGAGTCGGGGTTGAGTCGAGCCCACTGCAAATGCCGAAGCGATCGCTGCGGTAAATCCAGAAATTACGATGAGTGAAGCAAACATCCAGACCAGTCCGACCGCTCGACCTCCGAGGGTTTTGGGTGCTTTGTCGCCATAGCCGACGGTAGTCATGGTGACGGCCGACCACCAAAAGCCGTTGCCGAGACCTTCTAGCCAATTTCCCCCAAAGTCCGCATTGCTACGTCGCTCGAAGATCCATACGGCGGCTCCGGCGAGGATCAAAATAATGCCAAGTGAAGCGAATGCGGTGAGGAATTGGATCGAAAAGAAATCAGCGAGGATAGAGAAGGTGTCTCGACTGGTTTGGAGTGTGGCAATGGCAATCCCGGAAGTGTAAAACGCATGGGAGAAGTCGATATTTTCGTCACGCTCGGCGGTTACCGAGAGTGCTGCTGCAGCGACGTCGATTTCGCCGCTCTGCAGGCTTTCGAGGGTCTCTGTGAGGGTGAGGGGGACGAGGGTGTATTGCCAGCCTTTAGATTCAGCAATCGATTCCCAGAGTTCGAGGGTCATGCCCGACCAGCGCCCATCGATGCCTTGAAAGGAAAAGGGAGGACTTTCGGTGACAGCAATTTTGAGCGGATCTTTATCCGTCTGAGCTAATAAGCAGCTGGTGATCAGGGGCAGTGCTAGGAGAATTTTAAGCATCCGACGGAGCCTCCTCAGAATCGGCATCGGAGCGGGATAGCTCATCGGAGCGGAAGGGAATCGCTGTGGATTCTAATTCCTCAAGCCTGGTGAGTTCTTTTCCAGGTATGCTTTCCAGATCATTTATTTTTCGGGCAGTTACCATGAGGCGGCTGTCGAATGATTTGACCGCATCATTGTAGCCTCCGACGGCTTGGTTGAGACCTTTGCGTACTTTGTCGAAATTCTTGGCGACGATCTCGACACGGTCGTAGATTTCCTTGCCGAGATTATGGATGTGGCGTGCTTCTTTCGCGATTTCTTCTTGTTGCCATCCGTATGCGACTGCTTTTAAGAGGGCGATTAAGGTGGTGGGTGTGGCTAAGATTACTTTTTGATTTACCCCGAATTCGATGAGTTCGGGATCTTGTTCAAGCGCTGCGCTGAAGAAGGTTTCTCCTGGGAGAAAGAGGACCACGAACTCAGGTGAGGGTTTGAATTGATCGGAGTAGGCCTTAGATCCGAGTTTTCGTAGGTGATCCTTTACTTGCTTAGCATGTTGTTGCAGAGCGATTTTTTGCACTTCCATGCTATCGGTTTCCAATGACTCCAGGTAGGCAGCCAGCGGGGCCTTGGCGTCGACCACGATGTTGCGCCCGTTTGGCAGACGCACGATCATGTCCGGTCGTTGGGCATGGCCTTCTTCAGTTGTCTCGGAGACTTGCTCTTGGAAATCGCAGTACCGGACCATGCCGGCCATCTCGACGGTACGGCGCAATTGCATTTCGCCCCAGCGTCCGCGGACTTGGGGCGCGCGGAGTGCTTTAATCAGATTACCGGTTTCGCTACGGAGGGCGCCCTGCGCGTCCAAGAGTTGCTTGATTTGTTCGTTGAGGCCGGCGAAGGCGTTGCTGCGCTGCTTTTCTGTGGATTCGATTTTCGTTTCCACCTGAGTCAAGGTTTCCTTTAAGGGTTTGACCAGGTGTTCAATCGCTTCTTGGCGTTTGGCGAGATCTCCCTGGGCTTCTTTCTGGAAAGAATTCATAGATTCTTTGGCTAATTGGAGGAAGCTTTGATTGTTGGATTTCAGTGCTTCAGAGGCGGTGGTTTTGAAGCGTGACTGCAGGGCTTCTTCCGCGTTTTTCAGAATTTCAATTTTTTCGTCAAGGGCCTTTGCTTCGGCAGTGCTCCGGGCGCGGAGTTCGGTGAGTGCATGGATAGCCGAGTCACGTTCACTGGAAATTTGCTGATTTTGCTTAGATGCGGTATCGAGTTCCTGGCTGAGCCGGTCAATTTCCCTTTGTCTTGCATCGAGACGCTCATCAAGGATCGCGAGTTTTTGAGATGCATCGGTCCGCTCGGTAGATAGTTTGGTGTCGAGGGATGCTTGGTGAATTTTGCGTGAAACGATCCATGCCGCGACCGAGGCTAGGGTCCCGATTAGGACATAGATGATTGCGTTTACGATCGGACTCACGAAAGCGAGTTCATAGGACCTGGGGATCATTTCAAGTTTCATTGTTTGAAAGCTCCAGTTGGAGTTCCTTCGTCCGAGGTTAGCTTAATAAATCCGCACGATATTTTTATGAAGATACAAACCCAACTCGTCTGTTTGATAATTACCTGTTTGGTCGCGATGCTCGGAATTTCCGGCCTCGCCTGGCTCACCGTTTCCAACGAATTACAACCCTGGCGTGAACGCAGCGCTTACAACGGCAATATCGTCAATTTGGCTGGAAAACAGCGGATGCTCACCCAACGCATGTCGAAAGAAGCTGAGTCTGTCTATCAGGGTGATAGCGATGCGATCAATAAAATGACGGCATCGCGTGATGAATTTTCGAAGGTTTTGGAAGGCCTTTTGAATGGCGATCACGGACTCGGAATTTTGGCTCCCCCCAACGCTGAAATTGAAGAGAAGTTGAACAAAGTAGCGGGGATGTGGGCAGGCTTTGAACAAAAGGTCAATCAGCTCGAAACTGGAGCGCGCGCCGCCAATAGCGATTACAATAAATTGAAAGCTGATTCTGGTGTCATCGAAGCAATGACTTACATCAGAGATAAAAACGTGCCGTTGTTGAAGGCGATGAATGCCGCAGTTGTTGCATGGGCAGGCTATGTCGACAGCGATACCGAGACGACATTGAGCGGCGTTTCAGGTTTGATGCGCGTGACGACAGTCCTGGCTGCCGTGACTGCGGTGGTTTTGTGCAGTTTTTCGGGGCTCATTTATCGCAGGGTGCGCAACTCATTGAATTTGCTTCGTGATCCTCTGAATCGGGCAGCTCGCGGGGATTTAACGGGCGAAGTTGTCATTTCAGGATCCGACGAATTTTCGGAACTGGGTCAGATGGTCAACGATACACTTAGTTCTGTTCGCGAGAGCTTGAGGTCAGTCGTTCCGGTCATTGATCGATTAGTTCTCGCATCAAACGGAATGCGGACGATGTCGGATGAACTTTCAGCGAATGCGCAAGCAAGCAGCGAGAGCACACACAGTGCGACGCGACTGACATCGGAGCTGAACCAAGGTCTGGTAGACTTGGTCGCTTTCGCTGACCAGACCGCGAGCACGACCAATCGAGTTGCCGAAGCAACGGAGCAAATGCGCAGCAATATCATGGATATTACCCAAAAATGTGCCAAAGAGCTGTCTATTGTTTCGGACGCTTCGCAAAAAGCGGATGCGGTGCATGGCATCAGTAAGGATCTCGCAAGCATTACGAAAGATACTGAGAAGATCGTCGGCCTTATCGGAGAACTCGCCGATCAAACCAATTTGCTTGCGCTGAACGCCACTATCGAAGCGGCGAGCGCTGGCGAGGCCGGAAAAGGATTTGCGGTGGTTGCCGGCGAAGTGAAGGAGCTTGCGCGCGGGTCATCAGAAGCCTCGAATCAAATCAATGCCCAGCTCGGCAATATCCGCACACAGTCTGAGGAATTTGGGGTGACCATCGGATCGGTCACCGAAACCATCTCGGAGATCGTCGACATTTCGAAGAGTATTGACTCGGTCGCTGAGGATCAATCCGGGGCGACCGAAGAGATTAGCCAGGCGATTGGTGAGGTGTATTCAAAAACTACCCAGGTGTTCGACCAATTGCAGGAGTCGTCGGGCAAAGCGGATTCGATTCATAAGGATTTAGAAGAGGTCAATCGCTTGATCGACAGCACGACTGAGCATGCTGCAAAAACACGTCAAGATGCGGAAGGCCTGGCAAATCAGGTAGAGACGCTGAAAGCTTCAATCGAGCGTTTCAAAATCTAGACCTTCGGATTTTTGAAATTTTGGGGAGCCCGCAGACTGGTCTGCGGGCTCTTTTACATTGCGCACCTGAGGAGTTTTCGGTTGTCTCGCGGTTTTTTCTGAAAGCGATGAGTTCCATACCGAAGGCATACGAACATAGAGAAGTCGAAGGACGCTGGTATCAGGCGTGGTCGGAATCGGGCGCGTTTCGTGGGGTGGGAGTCGAAGGGGTCGAAGGCTACTCGATCATGATCCCTCCACCCAATGTGACAGGGGTTTTGCACATGGGTCACCTGCTCAATAATACCCTGCAGGATATTTTCATTCGCCGAGCAAGGCAGACGGGTAAGCCGAGCCTCTGGATGCCTGGAACGGACCACGCGGGCATCGCGACACAGACCAAGGTTGAAAAAGCGCTGCGAGACAACGAGGGCAAATCGCGTCACGATCTCGGCAGAGAGGCGTTTATAAAAAAAGCCGAAGCATGGCGCGATGAGCATGGAGGCATTATCCTAAAACAGTTGCGCACACTCGGAGCATCCTGTGATTGGGAGCGGACCGTCCATACCTTGGATGAGGATTATTCAAAGTCAGTCCTCACAGCATTTGTCGAGCTTTACAAACGGGGCTATGTTTATCGTGGGCGGCGCATGGTCAACTGGTGTCCAGCGAGTCGGACTGCCTTATCGGACGAGGAGGTGACGATGAAGCCGCAGAGTGGTTTTATTTATCATATGCGCTATGAGCTGGTCGATGCGCCCGGGACTTTTTTGGAAATCGCAACGACGCGGCCTGAAACGATAATGGGTGATACGGGAGTTGCGGTTCATCCGGAAGACGAGCGTTATCA
>JBCCBL010000111.1:0-8700 GCA_039034055.1 Verrucomicrobiota bacterium
CCCGGCTACACTCACCTCCAGCGTGCGCAGCCTGTATCCATGGCGCATCATATCTTGGCCTACGTTGAAATGATTGATCGCGACCGAATCCGATTTACCCAAGCCTGGAACGAAGCGAATATATGCCCTCTCGGATCAGGTGCGATTGCTGGAACTACCCTGCCTATTGACCGCGCATTTACCGCCAAAGAATTAGGTTTCATAGACCCCGACGGCACTCCGCGCCTCACTCATAACAGCATGGACGCTGTGAGCGACCGAGATGTCTTCATCTCATTCACCGCTGCATGTGCAACATTCGGTGTTCACGTATCTAGGCTCTCTGAAGACTGCATTTTATGGAATAGCGCAGAATTCAATTTTATCAGCTTACCGGACACCTTCACAACCGGTTCCAGCCTGATGCCGCAAAAGAAAAACCCAGATGCTTTCGAGCTTCTCAGAGGAAAAGTGGCCCAAATTGCGGGATGCCATCAGACGCTACTCATGCTCGTAAAAGGCCTTCCCTTGACTTACAATCGCGATCTTCAAGATGACAAGCCCCCGGTCTTTGCCGCATTCGACATCACGTGCATGGCCGCTGAAGTCTTGATCGCAATGATCCCTGAAATTGAGCCGAACGAGCCTGCATGCACGGACGCTGTGAGTGATCCATTGCTCCTTGCTACCGATGTCGTGGATTATCTTGTCTTGAAAGGAGTGCCATTTCGGGAGGCACACCATGTGGTAGGCAGCCTTGTGTCCCTTTCTGAGTCTCTTGAGACCCCACTTCCTGAGCTTCCGATAAAGGAGGTCATGAAAATAAATCCGGCGCTAGAACCTGATTGGATCGACTGTTTCAATTTGAAATCAGCACTGGAACGCCGCGAAAAGACTGGGATGCCCGGACCCAAACAAGTGAGGAAAGAAATCGAGCGTTGGAAAAACCAAATCGCCTAGAGCCCTCAAATCATTGGAACTCAAATTTGGTATGAATCGATCAGCGCGGATTGAGGAGAAAGTCCATTTCGCCGAGAGTAGCATCAATTAAATCTGCAAAGGGCACCAGTCCCGAAACTTCCACGCGTCCCTCACCCACCATCTGAAGGCTAGGGAATTCATGATGCACCGCGTCATAGAGACTGTCTTCATCTTTAAAAACGACTCGAGCACTCAAGTCTCGGTTCTCTAGAGTTTCAGCCTCGATGAGTGAGACTCGCCCATCTGGCAAAACTTCCACACCAACGAGCGAAAATTCCGGGCTCCCTGCTGTGAAAAAACCCAGACACCTTCCCGAAAAAGCCCTCAATTCTCCTCGGACGCAATCAGGGTACAAGGTAAGCGCTTTAATCGCGGTCCAAAGCGAAGCCTGCCCATGCATCAGCAATGAGTCCGAGCGTCGCAACGCCCGTCGATTCTTGCCACGCATATGGTTTTGCAGCCGAGCCGCCCCAACCAAAAACCGCAAAGCCGGCAACTCGTTCCAAAAGGGTCTTTTTAAGCGAAAACTGATCTGTCCGTGATCAGCAAATCGCAAAAATGCCTCGTAATCCCGAAACCCTAAAAGAGGCCTCGGCGAGGAGTCGACTGCGATGGACACTCCGTCTCGTGAAGACCAAAGAAACTTCTCTCCTGTAGAGTCCACTTCGAAAGCAAATGCGAGAGATCTCCACTCCTTCTGACGCCAGGCAAAAGCAAGGCCTGACAAACCTGCGAAAAGGGCGAGGCGAAAACGAAGTTCTTGTGACTCAGACTCGGACCGAGACTTCATCAGACTCGTAAGCCGAGGTTTCGTCAGCAAGCGCACGCACCCGATGCAAGACTTCTATCGGATGTGAGTCCGGCTGGATCGACTCCATAATGCGTCGCGCTCTTAGAAGCTCTTGGGGTTGTTGTATCCAGCGCTTCACCCGATTCGGCAGACTCCTAGTCCGTCCCACAGGCTTCGGCCAGCTAAAGTTTCTTCTGAAAAATTCCACGGTGATCATCTCTTGCGGCATGATGCCACCTACCGTATTGAAAATAATTGGACAAGCTGCCATGACCGCCTCACTGGTGGTGCCGGTTCCGGGCCGCGCGACAACCGCCGAAGCGCATTGAAGGAGCTGGAACACCTGATTGAAATAGCCCAAGGCACGCACCGTCCAATCACGATGCTCTGCCGCCCAGATCAATACATCCTTGAAAGTATCATGATCGCGACCACACATCGCGACCACTTGTGGCTTCAGGCCCGCAAGGTTTAGTTGGTTGAGGAAACGGATGTGGTTATTGGCACCATTTGCACCCGTCGCGAGGACCAGAATAAATTTCTCGGGATCTAGGCGAAGACGATCGCGGATGAAGGAATCTTTCTCCTCCTGGCTCATCGGCGGGCGGTAGAACTGAGGTTTTAAAAGGAATCCACCATTCCAGCTCTTCTCATCGGCCACCCCGAGGCGGGCACCTGCTCGGCAGGTCTCTTTCACCGCGCCGATAAAATAATCGACTTGGGGATTCACCCAATGCTTCGAAAACCCATATGTATCGAAAAGCTCACCACAGTAGGTCACATATCGACATGTGTCATCGCCGGTTATCTCCCGAGCCAAATCAAAAAATCCAAAGTTCAGGTGCGCATGGGTGCTCATGATTACATCCGGGCGGATTTCTCGGATAATCTCCTGAAAACCCTTTCCACCCAGGATACGGTCAGCGCGTCTCACTGGATTGAAAAACTCCAGAAAATTAAAATAGAAATGGTGTAACCATGGAAGGACCCGCTGGATCCAATTGTAAAGCCAAACCCCAAAGCGATATAACTGACTTGTTGTCTCCAGCGCTTGGTGAATCGTGACGTCCAAAGCGTAATGACGCCCCGCCTCAGTCTCCGACCAAGCCTTAAAAGCCTTCGCGCGCATATCGTGTCCACCGCCCGTGCTTGAGGAAATGATCAAAACCTTCCTTGGTTTGAGAGCCTTACCTGGCGTAAGCGAGACCAATTCTGCCTCTTTCGAGGCATCCTCTACCTCGTGATGAGGATTTGTATATGCGTTTTCCGATGAAAACATGTGCGTAACCCGTTGAAATTCATCACATTTCTGTAACAAACTTAACCCTTTAATGCCTTTGTTACTGAAGTAATCAAGCCGTTAAATGAACCATTTGAAAAGAAAACGAGAATTCGTTTTCGTGCTGAAGCAACCATTTGGTCGACCAGATACGATTCAAACTTAGACCAATCATCCCACGATTCTCCCTGGCTCCCAGACCTAGTTATGAGACTTTTCGGTGCTAAACGATCGGATTGCTCGATCCTTTCAATTCGAAAAATCGGTGCAATGTGCAGGTGATCCGCCTTTTCAAAAGCATGCTCAAGCTCGGCCTGAAATCGATTGGTAACGGTGGTGTTACTTCTCGGCTCGAAAGCCACCCACAGTTCATGTTCCGGAAATCGACGCTTCAGACTCTCTAGACTCGAACCTATCGCCGTAGGATGGTGACCAAAATCTTCGAAGATACAGCAAGCGTCCGACTCAAATCGCAGCTCCATCCGTCGCTTCACCCCTTGGAATTCACTCAGAATCTCAAGAAATTCGCCCCATCGAGCCTCGTCGCCAACCAACAAAGCAGAACCGACTGCCGCCATTACCAAATTCCGCGCATTGAAGGCGGCGTTCAGCCTTGCGCTCATTTCACAAATCAAACCTCTGGGACCCCTCACCTTAAATTTCGAACCGAGGCTGTCATCTTCGAAGTCGAAAATTCGGTAATCCGCATCACTACCAAAGCCTACAGACTGTATTCTGCAATAGGCATTCTCGGCTAGTGAAAGACACTGAGGATCATCTGCGTTGATGAGAATCGTGCCGTTTGTCGGGACGAGTCTAACCAGGTGTGTGAAAGACCGCAGATAATCGGAGTCATTCAAAAAAATATCGCCGTGATCAAATTCTAAATTATTGACCAACAGTATATTAGGAAAATAGTGCTGAAACTTACTACGCTTGTCGAATATCGCCGAGTCGTACTCGTCTCCCTCCAATACAAAAGGAGCCCCGAGACTTCCCAGATTGGCCCCAGAATCAAGATCCTGAGGGACACCTCCGATCAAATAGCCTGGCTGAAATCCCGCAGTCTGGAGTAGGAATGCGGCCGCACATGAGGTCGTAGTTTTTCCGTGCGTCCCGGCAACGACCATTCGGTCGCGATCCTCTAATAAAAAACGCCGCACCGCTTCCGGCATTGAGATGAAGGGGATCGAACGCTGCTCAAGCATGTATTCCAATTGATCGTTACCACGAGAAGCGGCGTTACCCACTACGACCAATTCGGGAGCCCATCCCGCCAAAAACCTACGATCAAAGCCATCGTGCAATTCAATCGCAGCCTCGGACAATACCTCTGACATCGGAGGATAGATACCCCGATCGGAACCCGCGACATCGTGACCGCGTGCCCTGAGCGATAGGGCAACATTGCCCATAGCCGTACCGCAGATCCCGATAAAATAAATCCGCATCAAAAGCGAAACAACTGAGAGAAACGACTACTGAGACTTACCGGCCTTCGTGAATGCAAGCAGCAACACATAAAGATTATACACCGGGACAAAGGCAAAAATGGCAGGAATATCCAGGTCTCTCAGGCGGCGCATTAACTGGACAATGGCTGCCCACCCGAAGAAAAATCCTCCAAGCATCGCCCAAAAAATGCCTACCGTCTCAAAATGAAGGAAGTAATATCCCGCTTGGTATAGAGCGAATGAAACGATGGCCCCAAGCAGAATTACCACAAAGAGTCGAATCACGAATGCCTGACGCCCGAGGGGGCCCTGCGTATTATATAAAAACTCCATAAGGTCCCAATTAAACTAAGATGATTACTTGGCAATTGAGAACTGCAAAACGCTCTCGTGAAAAAAATGAGGCACGCCGATTGACGACCGACGCACCAAGACTATCCCAAGGCTTAATCAAGTTAGAGCGCCTCTGCGATCATTTCGCGGAGGGTTACCATGTCTTTGCCAAATGCACGGATTCCCTCAGCTAGTTTTTCAGTGGCCATCGCATCCTCGTTGAGCATCCACCGGAAAACCTTCTCGTCGATTTCGATCTTCTCGATATCCGCTGCTTTGGCCGCTTCTAGACTCAACTTAGCGTCTACTGGGCCATCCATCTTGGCAAGCTCGTCAAGAAGCTTGGTGTTGATGGTCAGCAGATCGCAACCAGCGAGTTCCAAAATCTCTCCGCTATTACGGAAGCTCGCTCCCATAACTTCGGTCTCATAGCCAAATTTCTTATAATAAGTGTAGATCTCTTTAACACTGATGACACCTGGATCCGTTTCCTGAGTATAGGTCTCGCCAGTAGACGCTTTGTACCAATCAAGAATCCGACCCACGAACGGAGAAATCAATTGTGCCCCAGCTTCGGCACAAGCTATTGCCTGGCACAAGGAGAAAAGGAGGGTCATATTGCAATTGATACCATCTGCTTTAAGCTCCTTCGCTGCTTCGATTCCCTCCCAGGTTGAAGCCAGTTTGATGAGGACTCGGTCCTTGCTGATGCCTTCCTTCTCATAGAGGGCAATCAACTCCCGCGCCTTGGAAACGGTCGCTTCCTTATCGAATGAAAGGCGGGCGTCGACCTCGGTGGAGACACGCCCGGGGACGATGTCGAGGATCTCTTTGCCAAACAAAATCAAGGTGCGGTCTACAATCGCGTCGATCAGCGCTTCACCCGAAGCCGTTCCTTTTAACTCGGAGACGGCCTGATCCAGGAGCGGACGATATGCCTCCTGCTGAACCGCCTTCAGGATCAAGGTCGGATTGGTGGTCGCGTCTTGAGGCGCATACTCTTTGATAAGTTCGAAATCGCCAGTATCGGCGACGACCGTAGTGTGCTGCTTTAAGAGTTCTAGGGCACTTTGAGCGGTAACTGTTTCCATATGATGTATTTGTTGAAATCCGAATAACACGAAGCCTCCTCAGTCATAATCGAGCGAGAAGCTCACTGGCAAGCCCTGTACAAAATTTTACAAAGATCATACGTATCCGAACCAAAAAATTCACTCATACTCGATTATCCAGCTGGCTTTCGGCCAAAAATCGCCGCGATCCAGCCTACGATAAAGCACAATCCACCAAGTGGCGTGACCGGTCCCAAGATCCCGGGGCCTCCGAGCGCGAGGCCATAGAGTGAACCGGAAAACAAATAGACCCCAACGAGCCAAAACAAAGCAGGGAGCTTCCGGACATCGTCTAGGTAGCACCAGAGCATAGCCAGGGCTGAGTGGATAAGCCCATACATCGAGGCGGTTCTCCAAACATCATACATTTCAGCTTCCACAAGGGTTTCTTTCAAAGCATGGGCCCCAAATGCCCCAGCAACTACGAGAGCAGCCCCCGTCAAAGCTGAGACTCTAGAAATTATTTGAGAATAAAATTTCATATAGAAAACCAGTTTCCGACTAATTCAGGCAGAGATGCTCCAAAATAACTACAAGGAGCCCCAAACCAATTACGAAGGTTATCAAACTCAAATAAACTAGCTATGAAATCAAAAATTGTGTCAATCATTGTAGCGGCTGCCACATCGGCCAGCCTTACAGCCCAGGAGCTATCGATATCGTCGACGGTCGGATTCGAATCCGTCTACTCATTTCGAGGGACGAAACTCGCCAATGAAATCTTTCACGGTGCCGTCGACCTATCATATGGAGATTTCTACACCGGGATATGGACGGCTCAACCCGTGACTGGAAGCGAGGAAAATGAAATCGACTTCTACGGAGGCTATGGCTTCGAGTTGACCGAGACCGTTTCTATCGATCTTGGAGGCACTGTTTATTACTACCCTGAGGCAGGCTCAGGAGAGGAGTCGACCTTTGAAGCGTTTATAGGGGCATCCTTCGATACAATTCTGTCACCCTCTGCCTACATTTACTACGACTTCGACCTAGAAACCCTCACCGTCGAAGGCTCCATTTCTCACAAAGTCAAACTAGCTAAAGCCACCTATTTAAAGCTGAAAGCTTACCTCGGACAATTCGACCCCGAGGACGGCAAAGAAAAATACTACCTCGGTGCGAAAGCAGATCTCGTTTACAAATTTAACGATAGCACCACGGGCTCCATTGGCGTGCGCATCTCAGACCAAGAAAAGAAAAGCTCCAAGCTCTATTGGGGTGCCTCCTTTTCGGCAGGATTCTAAAGACGAGATCGTTCTATAAATTTCTCTAAAGCCGCGGGTTATCGCGGCTTTTTTTATTTTTATAAGTTTTGCGACTGCCACGACTAATTTTTCTATGCCCAAAACCCTTCCACACTTGACAAGCAACCTAGCAAACATCTTTATCCCACGTTTTTCCCATCATGAAAACGACTTTAGCAAAACCCGGCGAACTCGACCAAAAGTGGTATTTGGTCGATGCAGAAGGCCAGACACTGGGCCGCCTCGCCGTCAAAATCGCAAACATACTTCGCGGTCGTAACAAGCCTACCTATACACCTCATGTCGACACGGGAGATTACGTAGTCGTGATCAATGCGGCAAAGGTGGTCGTTTCCGGAAAGAAGGAAGAACAGAAAGAATACATGTTCTACTCCGGTTACATGGGTAACGAAAAATATCGCACCGTCGCAGACTTCCGCGAGAATCGCCCAGAGTTCCTGATAGAGAACGCAGTAAAGGGTATGCTCCCAAGAAATCGCCTAGCCAGCCAGATGCTCAAGAAACTCCGCGTATTTGGCGGAAGCGAGCACTCGCATGAAGCTCAACAGCCCGAAACCCTCTCTCTCTAATTAAGATAACCATGGCAACTGCTACACAAGTCTACCTCGGAACTGGGCGTCGCAAGACTGCTATTGCTCGTGTCCGCATGACAGAAGGATCTGGGAAAGTAACCGTAAATGGTAAGGACATCGACGGATATTTCCCTACTGAGCTACTCCAGGTCTCCGCAATGACTCCTGCCATCAAGGCCGAACTGAAGGAAAAAATCGACGTCGTCGCCAAGACACAAGGCGGTGGCCTAGTCGGACAAGCTGAAGCAATGTCTCTCGGCCTTGCACGCGCCCTGCAAAAAATGGACAGCGAACTTCGCCCCGTCCTCAAAGCCGAAGGCCTCCTCACTCGCGACCAACGGATGCGTGAGCGTAAGAAATCTGGTCAGCCTGGGGCTCGTAAACGCTTCCAGTTCTCCAAGCGCTAAAGCGTCTGGATTCGTTTTGCTTACTCTTTTGCAAACCCTCCAGGCCTTTAGGCCCGGGGGGTTTTTTGTTTTCCGAGATCCGCCAATGAATCCTTCATTTTTCACATCACCGTCACACCTCCAGACTCTAAAATTCCTGACATTTCCAAACACAAACGCCTAAAGTGATCTCTTCGCCCATTCGAGGGATCTTCACGCTATGAAACCTACTCAGATCCAGACCATCGAGCCCGCGCACGGGATCACTGAAGTTCCCGGCTTCCTCGCCGGCACAGCTTCTTGTAACGTGCGACAAAACGGTGACTATGAGCGGAAGGACCTGACGGTAATCATTTCGAAAAGTCCATGTTCGGCCGCTGGCGTTTTCACTCTCAACGACGTCAAAGCCGCTCCAGTCACGCTTTGCCAAAGCCTGCTCAAAAAAACTGACGCGATACACGGCATCGTTGTAAACAGCGGGAATGCCAATGCCGTAACCGGCAAGCAAGGCGAAGAAGATGCTCGCGAAATGGCTTCGCACACCCAGGA